>CAJXKX010000197.1 GCA_913055965.1 uncultured Roseovarius sp. | reverse complement strand
TCGACCGCCCGCTTTCGGCCTTTCTGAGGCCCGAGCCGATAATGGATGCGCTGGCGCGGATGGAGGAAGCGCGGGTGCGCGGCGAGATCAGTGCCGAGACCTTTCTCGCAGCCTCTGCCGATGGGCAGCGGTTTCTGCTGGGCCGGGTGAGCCCGATCCTGTCGGATGAGGAACTGTCGGGCCATGTGCTGATCTTTCGCGACGCGACCGAGGATCTGAGCGCCCATGCCGCGCATGATCACCTCTTTACCGGGCTGATGGAGGGGGTGCGCCGCCCGGCGGGCACCATCGGCGCGCTGCTGGAGGTGCTGCAATCCACCGACGATCTCGCCCCCGAGGAGCGCGCGCAGATGCGGCAGGGGATCGAGGACGAGGTGGCGCGGCTGTTTTCTTGTCTCGACGAGTTCAGCGCCCGCCACGCCGCGATCAAGTCGCGCCGCTGGCCGATGTCGCCGGTCGCCGTCAGCCATGTGTTCGACGGGGTGCGGGCGCATTCCGATACGGATGTCAGGGTCATCCGCAGCGAGGCGATGCTGGCCTGCGACGGCTTTGCCGTGACGACGCTGCTGGCGCGGGTTGTGCGGCACCTGGCCGAGGAAGGGACGCGCGACGCGCTGCGCCTGTCGGTCGAGGTGGAGGGGGGCGAGACCCGGCTGATCCTCGGCTGGCAGGGCGAGGCGGTGACCGACGGACAGTTGACCGGCTGGCTGCGCGCGCCGCTGTCGGAGGCGTATGGCGCCTATTCCGGGCGCGACGCGCTGGCCGCGCATCAGACGGAGATATGGGCCGAGACGGGCGAGGGCGGGCACCGCATCGTGCTGCCGCTGGCCTCTGCCGCGCCGCGCCTTGCCCCCGGCGACGCGCGGCCCGAATTCTACGATTTCAACCTGCCCGAGGCCCCCGGCGGCGAACTGGCCGACACGCCGCTGTCGGAGCTCAATTTCGTGGTGTTCGACACCGAAACGACGGGGCTGTCGCCGCGCGGCGGCGACGAGATCGTGCAGATTGCCGGGCTGCGCATCGTCAATGGCCGTATCCTGCGCGGCGAGACCTTTGACACGCTGGTCAATCCGGGCCGCGCCATCCCGCCCGCCTCCACCCGGGTGCATCACATCACCGATGCGATGGTCGCGGGTGCGCCGGGTATTGCCGAGGCCGGGCAGAGGTTTCACGATTTCTGCCGGGGCGCGGTGCTGGTCGCGCATAACGCGCCCTTCGATCTGGCCTTTCTGCGGCTCAAGGAACAGGCGATCGGGCGGCGCTTCGACAATCCGGTGCTGTGCACGGTGCTGATGTCGGCGGGGCTGTTCGATCATACCGGGCAGCACACGCTCGATGCGCTCTGCGACCGGTTCGGCATCACCATTCCGCCCGAGGCACGCCATACGGCCATGGGCGACACGGTGGCCACGGCGGAGGTCTTTGTGCGCATGCTGGCACTTTTGCGCGACAAGGGGGTGACCACGCTCGGCGCGGCGATTGCCGAGGAGGGGCGGATGACACGCATCCGCAAGGCGCAGAACTATTGAGCCGGCAGCGGCGCGGCTTGACCCGCGCGGCGCACTGTTCTAGACGCAGTCACGTGCGGGCGTTGTGTAATGGTAAGACCTCAGCCTTCCAAGCTGATGATACGGGTTCGATTCCCGTCGCCCGCTCCACCCTCTTTTCACAGGCAGCGACAGCCCGCGGGACGGGCGGCGAACGCATTGTTTCCGGTGAAAGAAATTGACAGGGCCGGGGTAATTCCTAGCATGGCGTGGTGGGTTTCGGAGTATGTCACATGCCTTTTCACAAGACTGGATTTCGCATTGCAACGCTGGCCGCGACCGTCGCGGTCGCGGTGCCGGGGGGCGCGGCGTTTGCCGGGGGGCCGGGTATCTATGCCTATGAGGGCACGGCGAATTACTGCCCCGCCGGGCTGCAGCCCGTCACGATCAACGGGGTGATCTGCTGTGGCACGCCGAACCGGGCGGAAAGCTATCAGGAGGCCAAATCGCACCCCGTCACGCGCATCCGCAGTGCGCGCGCACGCCATGACGCCTGCCTGCCGGGCGTGAAGGGCTGCGACTGAGCCTCGGGGCCGGGGGCGGGCGGGATGCGCTGCGCCCGATGCCGCCCCAAGATCCGCCTCGGGCTGCGCTCAGAGCAGTTTCAGATCGGCCGCCATCTGGCGGCCATCCCGGCCATCCTGCAAGTCGTAGCCGACCTTCTGGTTGTCGGCGAGGCCGGTGAGGCCCGAACGCTCCACCGCCGAGATATGCACGAACACGTCCTTGCCGCCGTCGTCCGGGGCGATAAAGCCGTAACCTTTCGTGGTGTTGAACCACTTCACGGTGCCTGTCGGCATTCCGTTCTCCTTCGTCTTCGCGTCCCCGGGAGTATGCCGGGCCATATGCCCACCGGGCACGGGCCGATGATTGCATCGTCAATGTAAAAATCAAGCGAAACCCGGTGACGGGCGCGTCCGGGCAGGCTATGAGGGCGCCAAAGAAGGAGGGGCGCGATGATCGTCTACGGGATAAAGACCTGCGATACCTGCCGCAAGGCATTGAAATCCCTGCCCGGCGCGCGGCTGCACGACATCCGAGAAGAGGGGTTGCCCGAAGATGTGGCACGCGCGGCGCTGGCGCGGTTCGGCGATGCGCTGGTCAACCGCAAATCGACGACATGGCGCGGGCTGGACGACGCGGCGCGCGCGGCAGAGCCGCTGGCGCTGATCGCCGCGCATCCGGCGGTGATGAAACGGCCGCTCATCGACGCGGGCGGCACGCTTTACCTTGGCTGGGGCAAGGAGGTGCAGGCCGCGCTCGCTGGCTGACCGGGTTGGATGATCGGGGGGATTGCCTATATGGGCGGCAGCAGGGAAG
This sequence comes from uncultured Roseovarius sp., assembly GCA_913055965.1. GTDB lineage: Bacteria > Pseudomonadota > Alphaproteobacteria > Rhodobacterales > Rhodobacteraceae > Roseovarius. Next base: position 2,234 of record CAJXKX010000197.1, on the reverse strand, counting down.
GACAGCGATCATGCGCAACGCGGCAGCGGTTCTGGGGATCATCGGCGGGTGTCTGGCGATCGTCGTTGGCTTTTTCAGCTATGGCTATACCGAGGCGGTGAACCGGTTCGGCGAGGTCGAGGGGCTGCTTCATCAGGTGGCCGACCCGGCGCTGATCCGCACGGCGAGTTTCCTCGCGCCGCTGCTGGCGATCGCGGGCGGCGCGATGGCGCGGGCGCGCGCGCTTCCCGGCGGGTTGCTGCTCTTGGTGTCGGCGGGGCTGATCTACTATGCATTCGGGTTCAACGTGTTCACCATGTTCCCCATCGGGATGGCCGGGCTTGGCGGGGTGCTGGCGCTGGCGGCGGGCAAGCCGGACGAGCCGAAATCGCATTTCTGAGCGCGGGTCCGGTGGCGGCTGCGCGGCTGACAGGCTTGTGACATGACATTTCAGGGCCGCCGCGTAGGCTGCAGCGCGACACGACCGGACGGAGTGCCCATGCGCCTGACCCTCGCCCTTGCCCTCGCGACCGCCGCGTTCGCCCTGATCGCGCCCGATGCCGCCCCTGCCGCCGGACAGGTCGCGCCGCGCTGTCACGCCGAGGTGCCGTGTGTGCTGGGCGCGCGGTCCTACCATGTCAAGGAGCCCGACGACTGGGACGGCAAGACGCCCCTGCCGGTTCTGCTGCATTTCCACGGCTGGATGCGGCAGGGCACGCTGATCGTCAAGCATGGCCGGATTTCCGGCGCGACCCGGCGGCGCGGGGTGCTGCTGCTGGCGCCGAACGGGCAGGGCAGGACCTGGGATTTCTGGACGCGGACCACCGACGATGTCGCCTTTGCCGCCGCCGTGATCGAGGATGCCGCCAAGCGCTATCCCATCGACCGCAGCCGCATCTACGTTTCGGGCTATTCCTACGGATCGGCGATGGCGTGGCGCTACGTGTGCGAGAATGGCGACGGCGTGGCGGCGCTCTTGGCGGTGTCGGGCACGCTGCGGCAGGACGAAACCTGCGCCGAGGCCCCGCGCGAGGTGCGGCATGTGCACGGCACGCGCGACACGGTGATGGATTTCCCCTTTGGTCCCGATGGCGAGACGACCTGGCCGGTGCGGCTCTGGCGCGAGCGGATGGGATGCGCCGGGGAGGGGCAGGATGGCGGGGAGTGGTCGGTGACCGAGCACGACAGCTTTGCCCGCACCACGTGGGACTGCGCAGCGGGGCGCGTGGCGCTCGACGTGCACGGGCGGGGGCATTTCATCCCGCGCGGCTGGATCGCGCGGCAACTCGACGAATTGCTCGGGCGTCCGCTCTCCTATCCGTGAAGGGGTGACCTCGGACGCCGAACGCTCTATGAGGCGGGCGAGGACACAGCAAGACGGCACCGCCCCGCATGAACACCCCCGCCCCGGACGGCAGATCGCGCCTTCTCACCGCCACCGACCGCGACAACCTGCGCTGGTTCTGGCGGCATTACCTGCGCCGCCGCGCGCCGTGGCTGGGGCTCGTGCTGTTCATGATCCTCGTGCAGGGGCTGGTCTATCAGCAGTTTCTCGCGATCACCGAGGACGGGCTTCGGGTGATCTTCGAGAGCGGGTCGGTGCGCGATCTCGTCTTCGTCTGCGTGGCGGTGTTCTTTCTCTTCACGGTGCGGGGCACGATGGCCTATCTGGTGCCGCGCATCTCGGTCTGGGTGTCCAATTCGGCCATCTACGAGATGCGCCGCGACCTGATCGCGCATCTGATGACGCTCGACCTGAGCTATTTCGAGCGCACGCGCTCGGGGGCGCTGATCCAGAGGATCGTGATGCAGACGCAGGCGCTGGGGCATTTCATGGGGCTGGGCACCGCCAACGCGGTGCGCGACGCGGTGACGGTGGTGATCGTGTCGGGCTACCTGATCTGGAAGAACCCGCTGCTCTTTGCCGCCGCCATCGCCGTGCTGCCGTTCATCATCTGGGTGATGAACGCGGTCTCGGCGCGGGTCAAGCGCGTGCAGGGCGAGGCCGAGACCGCGCTCCATCAGCCAGCGCACCGGCTTCAGGCTCAGGGGGAAATTGTACAGCTGCGGCACCCGCGCCAGGTGCGGCATGACGAATTCGAGGCCGCCGACAAAGTAGTCCTTCACGGGGCGCAGGTAGCGGCTGTAATACAGTTCGAGGAACTTGGCGCGGAAGGTGGGCACATCCACCTTGATCGGGCACTGGCCGGCGCAGGATTTACACGCCAGGCAAGCCTGCATGGAGTCGTTTACCT
>CAJXKX010000196.1 GCA_913055965.1 uncultured Roseovarius sp. | reverse complement strand
GATCCTCGAGCTCCGTCTCTACCAGCTCACCGCGATGGAGCAGGACAAGATCAAGTCCGAGTACGACGCGGTGATCGAGGAGATCCGGGACCTGATGGACATCCTCGACAAGGAGGCCCGGGTGCTGGCGATCATCAAGGACGAGCTTCGCGAGGTGAAGGAGAAGCATGCGACCCCGCGTCGCTGCCCGATCCTCCCCGACGAGGGCGAGATCGCGATCGAGGACCTGATCGCCAACGAGGGCATGATCGTGACCCTCAGCCACCGCGGCTACGTCAAGCGCACGCCGGCCAGCGAGTACCGCGTCCAGGGCCGCGGCGGCAAGGGGGTGCGGGGGATGGAGACGCGCAACGCCTCCGACCCCGACGAGCAGGACTTCGTCGAGCAGCTGTTCTCGGTGCAGGCCCACGACTACCTGATGTTCTTCACCAACACCGGGCGGGTCTACGTCGAGCGGGTCTACGAGATCCCCGAGGGATCGCGGGCGTCGAAGGGGCGGAGCATCAAGAACGTGCTCAACCTGCAGCCCGAGGAGTCGATCGCGGCGATGCTGCGCCTCGAGCGGGCGACCGACGAGGACGGCAACGACGTGACCTTCCGCGAGGACGCCGGCTACGTGTTGTTCGCCACCCGCAGCGGGAAGGTGAAGAAGACGCCGCTGAACGACTTCCGCAACTACCGCAAGGACGGGATCATCGCGATCAACCTCGAGGAGGGCAACGTGCTGATCGGCGCGCGCCTGACCACCGGCAAGGACGAGGTGGTGCTGGTCACGGAGGAGGAGATCCTCACGGGCATGCAGACGCTTTACTACGAGGACGCGCTGGTGGCCGAGGGCGCCTGCGCCGTGGCCCACGCCGCGCTTCTGGCCGGCAAGATCACCGCGCGCGGCCCGACCGCGACGATCATCACCGGCCGAAACCTCGACATGCGGGTGTTCAACGGCCTCATGGCCGGGGTGCTCTACGCGCTGGTGGCGCTGGGCTTCGTGCTGATCTTCAAGGCCAGCGGCATCTTCAACTTCGCGCAGGGGGTGCTGGCGCTCTTTGCCGCGCTGACGCTGGTGGGGATCATGGAGGGGCAGGTGCCCTTTGCGCATCTCATCAACGCCATCTTCGGCACCGAGGTGCACCATTTCGGCTGGCACGTCCCGGCGCTGGGCGCGATCCTGCTGACCATGCTGGTGATGGTGGCGCTCGCCTGGGCGGTCAACCAGTTCATCTTTCGCCACCTCGTCGGGCAGGAGCCGATCATCCTGTTCATGGCCACGATCGGGCTGGCCTATTTCCTCGAAGGCTTCGGCGACATCATGTGGGGGGCCGATATCAAGACGCTGGACGTGGGCCTGCCGCAGGGTATCAACACGGTGATCGACGAGGCGACCTACGGCATCTTCGGCTATGGCTTCTTCATCGACAATCTCGACCTGTGGGCGACGCTTGTGGCGGCGCTGCTGGTGATCGCACTGGTCATCTTCTCGCAATATTCCAAGCATGGCCGCGCCATGCGCGCGGTGGCCGACGACCACCAGGCGGCGCTGTCGGTGGGCATCTCGCTCAACTTCATCTGGGTGATGGTGTGGTCGCTGGCGGGCTTCGTGGCGCTGGTCGCGGGGATCATGTGGGGCACCAAGATGGGGGTGCAGTTCTCGCTGTCGCTGATCGCGCTCAAGGCGCTGCCGGTGCTGATGCTGGGCGGCTTCACCTCGATCCCCGGCGCCATCGTCGGCGGGCTGATCATCGGCGTGGGCGAGAAGCTGTTCGAATTCGCCGTCGGCCCGCTGGTGGGGGGGGCTACCGAGAACTGGTTCGCCTATGTGCTGGCGCTCATCTTTCTCGTGTTCCGGCCGCAGGGCCTGTTCGGCGAGAAGATCATCGAGAGGGTGTGAGGAGATGCACAAGCTCATCGCCATCCTGAACGTGATCGCCTGGGGGGGCTTCTGGGCCTTCGGCTATCTCGCGCTGACCGCAGGGGTCGGCCATACCGGGCAGATGATCACCGCCGCGCTGCTGGCGGCCATGGGCGGCGGCGTGGGGATGCTCGCCTTCCTGTGGCTGGTGCGCCATGCCGAGGCGACGGGCTATGCAAGGCCCGCCAATCGCGCGGCAAGGCGCGACGACGACGACCAAATCCATGGGGAGGTGCTCTGAGATGTTTTACCGTGAAGCAGGGGATTTCAAGACCTCCTATACCGACGACAGCCAGACCTTTCCGATCAGGTTCGACCGCTACCGCTATTACGCGGTGCTGGTCGCGGCCTTCGCCGTGGTGCCCTTCGTGATCAACGACTACTGGGTGAACGCGGTTTTCCTGCCGTTCCTGATCTACGCCATCGCCGCCATCGGGCTGAATATCCTGGTGGGCTATTGCGGGCAGGTGTCGCTCGGCACCGGGGGGTTCATGGCGGTGGGGGCCTATGCCTGCTACAAGCTGATGACCGGCTTTCCCGAGGTGAGCATCTTTTTCCACATCATCCTCGCGGGCGGGGTGACGGCGGCGGTCTGCGTGCTGTTCGGTCTGCCAAGCTTGCGCATCAAGGGGTTCTACCTCGCGGTGGCGACGCTGGCGGCGCAGTTCTTCCTCGTGTGGCTCTTCAACCGGGTGGGGTGGTTCTACAACTATTCCGCCTCGGGGCAGATCAACGCGCCCGAGCGCACGATCTTCGGCGTGCCGGTCACCGGCGCGGAGACCGCACCCTGGGCGGCCTATCTCTTCTGCCTCGTCTTCGTGGTGGCCTCGGCGATCATCGCGCGCAACCTGACGCGCGGCATGGCGGGGCGCAAGTGGATGGCCATCCGCGACATGGATATCGCCGCCGAGATCATCGGGGTGAACCCCTTGAAGGCCAAGCTGTCGGCCTTTGCCGTCTCGGGCTTTTTCGTGGGCATCTCGGGGGCGCTGTTCTTTGCCGTCTACCTGGGCGCCGTCGAGGTGGGCGAGGCCTTCGGCATCAACAAGTCGTTCCTCGTGCTGTTCATGGTGATCATCGGCGGGCTCGGCTCGATCTTCGGCAGCTTTGCCGGGGCGGCGTTCCTGGTGCTGTTGCCGGTGCTCTTGAAGAACACGCTGGTGGGGGGGCTGGGCTGGCCCACGGACCTGGCCGCGCACTTGGAATTCATCATCGTGGGGTCGCTGATCATCGTGTTCCTGATCGCCGAGCCGCACGGGCTGGCGCAGCTGTGGCGCGTGGCCAAGGAGAAACTGAGGCTTTGGCCCTTCCCGCATTGAGGGGTCCGAGGGGTGCGGCGGGGGGAACCCCGCCCTACGACGACATCGGAGAAAACCAAGGGAGGAAATGAACCGATGAAACAGAAACTGATGACCGCCGCCTTCGCGGCGCTGATGGCCACGGGCCCGGCCCTGGCCGAGCTGACCATCGTCGACACCAGCTATCGCACCGGCCCCTATGCCGCGAACGGCATCCCGTTCTCGGACGGCTACCAGGACTATTTCACGCTGCTCAACGAGCGCGATGGCGGCATCGGCGGGGAAAAGATCAACCTCGTGGAATGCGAGACCGGCTACAACACCGAGAAGGGTGTCGAGTGCTACGAGGCCACCAAGGGCGCGGGCAGCGGCGCGCTGGTCTACCAGCCGCTTTCGACGGGCATCACCTATCAGCTGATCCCCAAGGCCACCGCCGACGGCATCCCGCTTCACACGATGGGCTACGGGCGCACCTCGGCCAAGAACGGCGCGGTGTTTCGCTACGTGTTCAACTATCCCGCCAACTACTGGGACGGCGCGAGCCACGCGATCACCCATATCCTGAACGAGAACGGCGGCGACATCTCGGGGCGCAAGATCGCGCTGGTCTATCACAACTCCGCCTACGGCAAGGAGCCCATCCGCACGCTGGAGAACCTCGCCGAGAAGCACGGGTTCGAGCTGATGCTGCTGCCGGTGGATCACCCGGGCCAGGAGCAGAAGTCGCAATGGCTGCAGATCCGCCGCGAGCGGCCCGACAACGTGATCATGTGGGGCTGGGGCGTGATGAACCAGGTCGCCATCCAGGAGGCCGTGAACATCCGCTTTCCGATGGACCAGTTCATCGGCATCTGGTGGTCCGGCTCCGAGAACGACGTGAAACCGGCGGGCGCGGGGGCCGATGGCTACAAGGCGCTGACCTTCCACAACCTGGGCGACGACTACCCGGTCTATGACGACATCCGCACGCATGTCGTGGATGCCGGCAAGGCCGCGGGCGCGGGCGATCAGGTGGGCACGGTGCTGTACAACCGCGGCATGTATGCCGCGATGCTGGCCGCCGAGGCGATCAAGACCGCGCAGGAGATGCACGGCGTGAGCGCCATCAATGCCGAGCAGATGCGCGACGGCATGGAGAACCTCGTGATGACCGAGGAGAAGATGGCGGCGCTGGGCCTGCCCAATTTCGGCCCCGAGTTCAGCGTCTCGTGCGAGAATCACGGCGGCAACGGCTATGGTGCCGTGTCGCAGTGGAATTTCGAGGCGGGCGAGTTCGAGCTGATCACCGACTACTACCAGTCGGACCAGGAGATCATCTCGCAGCTGGTCGCCGAGGATTCGGCGCAGTTCGCCGCCGAGAACGGCATCGAGCCGGGCTGCTGAGGCCGGTATGACACTGTCCGGCCGCCGCACGGGGTGGCGGCCGGACGATCTGGGTATTTTTGCCAAGAAGAAACCGGGATGCGGTGCCCAGGACGGGCGGGCGCGGCCCGAGGACACGGAGCCGGGGCGATGCTGGATGCAGGACGGACCGACGAGGCGCTTCTCGAGGTCAACAATATCGAGGTGATCTACAACCACGTGATCCTCGTGCTCAAGGGCGTGAGCCTCAAGGTGCCCAAGGGCGGGATCACCGCCCTTCTGGGCGGCAACGGGGCGGGCAAGACCACCACGCTCAAGGCGATCTCGAACCTGCTGAAATCCGAACGCGGCGAGGTCACCAAGGGCACGATCCGCTATCGCGGCGAGCGGGTGCAGGACCTGCTGCCCTCGGATCTGGTGAAGAAGGGCGTGGTGCAGGTGATGGAGGGGCGGCATTGCTTCGAGCACCTGACGGTCGAGGAGAACCTGCTGACCGGGGCCTACACGCGCGCCGCGGGGCGCGGCGATATCGATGCCGATCTGAAT
>CAJXKX010000195.1 GCA_913055965.1 uncultured Roseovarius sp. | reverse complement strand
TCGGGCGCTGCGCGGCGGTGCCTTCGGCACCTCGATTCCGCGCATTGGTGTCAGGGCCTGAAGGACCGCTCAAGGCCACTTCGTGCCCCCGACGTCGAACCCGTCACGGCGCACATCGCCCCGCACAGCCCCGCAAACGGGCCCCGCCCTATTGCGGCAATTCGAACACCTGCCCCGGATAGATCAGGTCGGGATCGCGGATGCGGTCGCGATTGGCCTCGAACACGCGCACGTAGAGAATGCCCTCGCCATAGGCCTCGCGCGAGATCGCCCACAGGGTCGAGCCGGGCTGCACCGTCACCACCGACATGCGCGGCGGCACGGGCGTGCCCTCGCCCTCGTCGCGGGAGGACAGCGTGGCCACGTCCTCGCGCTTGAACGGCGTCTCGATCCGCGAGGTCACCTCGCCGCCGCTGTCCACCTCGTCGACGCGCAAGGTATAGATGCCGGTATCCACCTCGGGCAGGTCGCTGCGCCAGGCACCGCTCTCGTCAACCGGCGCGGTGGTCACGGCACGGTTGTCGAGGTAGATGCGCACGCGCGCGTCGGGGGCGCTCGCGCGGCCCGCGAGCCGGACCTTCCCGGCGGCGGAATAGCTGATCGAATCGAGCGCGACCGACGCCATCACCTCGGGGCCGGTCTCGCCCGGAGCCTGCAGCACGCGCACCCCCTCGGCGTCCGAGACCATCACCGTCGGTGCTTCGGCCTGATCCCGGTCCTGCTCCGGTGCCGCCTCGGGTGACACCGCCTCCGGCGCGGCGGCGACGGCGTCCGGCGCGGGCGGCGGAACGGTTTCGGGCAGGTCGGTCGCTTCCGCGACCGCCTCGGGCGCGCCCGGTGCTTCGGCCGTGTCGTCGGCGGCCGCCGCGTCGGGCGCAGGGGCTGCGGCGGCGGCCTCGGTGCGCGGTGCCGGTGCTTGCGCGCCCGTGGGGTCGGCGGAAGCGGGCGGCGCGGCCGCTGCGGGGGCCTCGCCGCCCGCGCCTTCCCGTCCGGGCAGAGCCTGCGCGACGGCGGGGGCCGCCTCCTCTGCCGACAGCGGCGGCGCGGCGCTCGCAAGGGCCTCGGGGGCCTCGGGCGCGGTGTCCTCCCGCGCGACGGGGGCGGTTTGGGGCTGCTCGATTGCGGGCGCAGGCGCGGGCGGGATCGCCGTATCGGCCTCGGCAACGCTGTCGGGCAGCGGCGGGCGCGGCGGCGCGGGCGCGATCAGGATCTCGTCCGGCGCGGGGATCGCGCGGCCATCCGCCAGCAACAACTCAAGGCCCAGCACCCGCACCCTGTCGCTCGGCCCCAGCTCGAGGAACGCCACGAACTTGCCCGACCCGTCCACGCGGGCGGTGCCCAGCCGCGCCGCATCTATGGTGATCGCGACCTCGCCTCCCGGCAGGGCGCGCCCGGCCACCAGCAACTGACCGTCGGGGTCGAGCCGGAACGTATCGAGCGCGGGCGGCGGCGTCTGCGCCTGCGCCGCGTCTTCGGCCTGCGCTGCATCCGGCGTGCCTTCGGCGGGGGCGGCGGCCGGATCGGAGGCGCGCGCGGCGGGTTCGGGCACCGCGGGTTCGGCCGCGACCGTGCCCGGCGCGGGCTCGGACGGCCCGGCATCCCTCCCCGCGAAATAGGCCCCGACCGCCACCGCGGCGGCAACCGCAGCCGCCCCGGCCCCGATCACGGGACCCGTCCCCAAACCACCCGATCTGCTCATCTTTCCCGACATCCCCGACCAGGGCACCGCGCCCGGTTGCCGGAGCATATCAACAAGGTTATCAGGGGTCAAAACAACCCTTCGAGGAACGGGAGCAAGTCATGGCGGACGCGGCGGTCTGTGTCTTTTGCGGCGCACGCGACGGGCAGGACCCGGCCTATCGGAAAGCTGCGGAAGAGACCGGACGCATGCTCGCCCGCAACGGCTGGGAACTGGTCTACGGCGCGGGCGATATCGGGCTGATGGGCGCGGTGGCGCGGGCGGCGCAGGATGCGGGCGGGCGCACGCTCGGCGTGATCCCCGAACATCTCGTGGGGCGCGAAGGGATCGTGCGCGACCTCACTCGGCATGTCGTCACCGAGACGATGCACGAGCGCAAGAAGGTGATGTTCATGAACTCGCACGCCATCGCGGTTCTGCCCGGCGGCGCGGGCTCGCTCGACGAGCTGTTCGAGGTGCTGACCTGGCGCCAGCTCGGCCTGCATGACAAACCGATTTTCCTATTGAACACAAAAGGCTATTGGACGCCTCTCATCCAGCTTGTCGAGCATGTGATCGCCCATGGTTTCGCCGATGACAGCCTGGGCGGCATGCTGCGTATGGTGGACGATCCTCAGGCCCTCGGAACCGCCCTGCGCGCCGCCCTGTCCTGACGCAGGCTGGCGGTGGTGTAGATCGCGAGCGCGGTCCAGATCATCCCGAACGCCAGCGCGTGCCAGAGGCTGAAAGGCTCGAGAAACCAGAAGGTTGCGATAAGAAATTGAAGCGTCGGATTAAGGTACTGAACCAGTCCGACCGTGGCCAGCGTGATCCGCTTCGTCGCATAGCTGAACAGGATGAGCGGCGCGCCGGTCAGGATGCCGGAGAACGCCAGCAGCGCATTGTCGCGCCAGTCCGGCCCGAACGCCCCCGTGCCGCCGGAATGAAAATACCACAGCACCGCCATCGCGATCGGGGACAAGAGCAGCACCTCGGCCGTGACCGAGACCACGGGACCGACGGAAAGCCCCTTCTTGACAAGCCCGTAGAGACCAAAGCTCGACGCCAGCACCAGCGCGATCCAGGGCGGAACGCCTAGCCCCGCGGTCAGCGTCACCACCGCGCAGAAGGCCAGCGCCACGGCGAAGAGCTGCGCGCGGCCCAGGCGCTCGCGGAACGCCAGCGCGCCCAGCAGCACCGCGACCAGCGGAAAGATGTAATAGCCCAGCGACGCCTCCATCGCGCGCCCGACATGGATCGAGGTGATGAACACGAACCAGTTGGTCGAGATCATCAGCGCGGCAAGCGCGATGGACAGCACCGACCGCCGCCCCGAAAGCGCCCGCCCCAGCATGTGCAGCCGCCCCTGCACCAGCAGCACCAGCGCGAAGAAGGCGCAGGACCACAGCGTGCGATGCGCGAGGATCTCGATGGGCGGGACATGGTCCAGCAGCTTGTAATAGATGCCCGACAGCCCCCACACCGTGCAGGAGGCGACCATCGCGATGATCCCCTTGGTCGCCTCGCGCATCTGTCGCCTGCTCCTTCTGCCCCGGCCCTCTTGCTGCCCTGCCGAGGCGGCAAAGGCAAGGGCCTGCGGGCGACCGGGCGGCGCGCGTCAGGACGCGGCGAGTTCCGCCACCAGCACCTTTTCCAGCTTGTCGCCGGGATGGTTGGTCAGGTCCTTGGCGACTTCGGCCACCACGCGCTGCGCAACCTCGTTGTGCAAGTGATCGCGCAGCGTGCCGAGCGTCTTGGGCGGCGCGACCAGCACCAGCCGCGCGAACACGCCGCGATGCGCCATCCGGTAGAGGATATCCGCCATGTCGGCCGCAAAGCGCGCCTCTCCCAATTCGTGCCAGTCCGCGCCCGCGAGGCCCGAGCGCTGCCCCGGCCCGGGGTCGGCCCGGCGTCCGGGCCGGTCGCTCTGCAGGTCGCGGTTGGGCGGCATGTCCTGCTCTTCGACGCGGCGGATCACGAGGTTGGGGGCCTCCGCATCGGTCACGTTCTCGAGAAACAGCGCCTTCTGCCCATCGGCCACGAGAATCCAGGTGCCATGCGATAGATCGTTCATCTGCTTTGCTCCTTTCTCTGCGTCTGTCCGTCGTCCACCTTGGCCAAAGCCCTGCCCGGCGGCGTTGATGCGGATCAATCCCAAAGGAAAACCCCGCGCCTCGGGCGCGGGGTTCCGTTTCGAGGCGCGGATGAGGCGGCCTCACATCCGCGAGGCGACGTTTTCCCAGTTCACCAGGTTGTCGAGGAAATTCTGCAGATAGGCCGGGCGCTTGTTGCGGAAGTCGATATAGTAGGAATGCTCCCACACGTCGCAGCCCAGAAGCGCCGTCTGACCGAAGCAGAGCGGGTTCACGCCGTTCTCGGTCTTGGTCACTTTCAGCGCGCCATCGGTGTCCTTCACCAGCCAGCACCAGCCCGAGCCGAACTGCCCGGCGCCCGCGGCGGCGAAATCCTCGCGGAACTTGTCGACCGAGCCGAAGCTCTCGGTGAGCGCCTTTTCAAGCTCGCCCGGCATCCCGGTGCCGCCCGGCGCCATCATCTCCCAGAACTGGTTGTGGTTCCAGTATTGCGAGGCGTTGTTGAAGATGCCCGACTGCGCGACGGCCTTGGGATCGTAGGTGCCCTTGATGATCTCCTCGACCGACTTGCCCTCCCATTCGGTGCCGGCCACGGCCTTGTTGCCGTTGTCGACATAGGCCTTGTGGTGGATGTCGTGGTGATATTCCAGCGTCTCGCGGCTCATGCCAAGGTCGGCCAGCGCGTCGTGCGAATACGGAAGATCGGGAAGTTCGAAGGCCATGTCAGAAATCCTCTCTGTTATGTTTCAGGTTGCTCGCGGGGTCACATCCGCCCCGCCTTGACTGGAGACATAGCCATTAACCCCGGCGTCGAAAAGAGGCACCAAAGGGAAATTCACGGCTGAAACGTTTCCAGACGGGAAAAAAAGCCCCTGCCGCGCGGCCGCCCTCAGACCGGCAGCGCGGCCAGCGCGACGCGGCGTGTTTCGGCCAGCAGCACGTTATAGGTGCGGCAGGCGGGCGGGCTCGCCATGTGTTCGACGCCGATCATGGCGTCTTCCAGCGGTGCCCGGAAGCCCGCGGGCAGCGGCGCGATCTCGGCCCCGGTGCCGATCAGCAGCACGTCGCCCTGTTGCAGGGCGATGGACACGTTTTCCGGGCCGTTCAGCGCGCCGGGCATTCTGGCGCTCAGGCCAGACAGCACTAGGTTAAGTGGCTGCTCAGGCAGCGCGGTTGCGGTGCCCGCAAGGTCGGTCTCGGCGGCGGTCAGCTGATTCAACCGATCCCGCGCCGCCTGGCTGAAGCCCAGCGAAATAAAGCTCGCTGCCAGCGGCAGCAGGGCTTCGGCCAGCCCCATTACCGACAGCAAGGCGGCCAGCAGCCAGGGGACCGACAACGCCCCCTGC
>CAJXKX010000194.1 GCA_913055965.1 uncultured Roseovarius sp. | reverse complement strand
TCGCGCGGCGGTGCCTGCGGCACCTTGATTCCGCGCGGGGGCAGTCACCGAACGGCAGCAACAGGCCATGACCGGCCCTCGCCCGTCGCCGGTTCACCTGTTTCCGGGGTCCGCCCCGCCCCGGCTCGCCCTCGGTGCCTGCCCGAACCGGCGGCGGAACGCGCGCGAGAGGCTCGACGGATCGGCAAAGCCGGTGCGCAGGGCGATCTCCGCCAACGGGTGGTCGGTGTCGCTCATCATCCGGCGCGCCGCCTGCAAGCGAAGATCAAGGTAACACGCCGCCGGGCTCTGCCCCATCCCGTCGCGGAAAATCTGCTCCAGCCGCCGCACCCCGATCCCGAGGCGCGCGGCCACCTCGGGGATGGGCAGCGGCGTGTCGAGCGCCTCGCCCATCATCGTCAGCGCCGCCGACAGCCGCCGGTCGCGCGCGCCGGGCACGCGGCCCGGCCGCTGCGGGCGGGCACCGTCGGCGTGGCGGTCGTAGAGAAAGGAATCGGCCACCTGACCGGCGGTGCCGAGGCCGCAGCGCGCCCCGATGAGGTGCAGCATCATGTCCGCCGCAGGCCCCGCGCCGCCCGCCGTCAGCCTGCGCCCGGACCGCACGTAGCGGTCCGGCACCACGTCGATGCCCGGAAAGGCGGCGGCGAAATCCTCGAGGTCCTCCCAATGCACGGTGGCGCGGTGCCCGTCGAGCAGCCCGGCGCGCGCCATGATCCACGGCCCCGCGTCGATCCCCGCCACCGCGCCGAACCGCCCCGCCATCCGCCGCAGCGTGGCGATGAGGGCGCGCGTCGCCACCTCCGCCTGATCGAAGCCCGAGACGATCACCAGCAGATCCGCCCCCGCCACGTCGCCCAGCGATCCCGAGGCGGGCAGTTCGATCCCGCAGGTCAGCGGGGCCGCCTGCCCGTCGGGCGTCACCACGCGCCAGCGGAATGCCTCGCGCCGGGTCTGCCGGTTGGCGTTGCGCATCGGGTCGAGCACCGAGGCCACTTCGAGGATCGAAGCGCGCGGCAGGATCAGCACCGCGATGTCGAGCGTGGCGCGCGAGGGGGCAAAGATCGTTTCGGAATATGCCATATTTGTTTCGTATATCGTCAAGCAGTGCGCCGCAACTCTGCTAACCTGCGCCACGATCAAGGAGGACCCCATGCCACTCACCATGAACCGAGAGGTGTTCATCACCTGTGCCGTCACCGGATCGGGCGGCACGCAGGACAAAAGCCCGCACGTTCCCCGCTCGCCCGAGGCCATCGCCGAGAGCGCCATTGCCGCAGCCCGCGCCGGGGCGGCGGTGGTGCATTGCCACGTCCGCGACCCCGAGACCGGTGCGCCCTCGCGCGATCCGGCGCTGTTCCGCGAGGTGACCGAGCGCATTCGTGACAGTGCCACCGACGTGGTGCTCAACCTCACCGCCGGGATGGGCGGCGACCTGATGTTCGACGGCACCGAGGCGATGGGCCGGATGTCTTCGGCCTCCGACATGGCCGGGGCCGAGGAGCGGGTGGCCCATGTCGTCGATTGCCGCCCGGAAATCTGCACGCTCGATTGCGGCACGATGAATTTCGCCGAGGCCGATTACGTCATGGTCAACACGCCGGGGATGCTGCGCGACATGGCCGCGCGGATGGTGGCAGCAGGCACCCGGATCGAGATCGAGGCGTTCGACACCGGCCATCTGTGGTTCGCCAAACAGCTGGTGAGCGAGGGGATCATCCCCGATCCGGTGCTGGTGCAGCTTTGCATGGGCGTGCCCTGGGGCGCGCCGGACGACCTCAACACCTTTCTCGCGATGGTGAACAACGTGCCCGAGGGCTGGCACTGGTCAGCCTTTGGCCTGGGGCGCAACGAGATGCCCTATGTCGCCGCGTCGGTGCTGGCGGGGGGCAATGTGCGCGTCGGGCTCGAGGACAACCTGATGCTGGATCGCGGCGTACTGGCCGAGAACTGGCAGCTTGTCGAGCGCGCGGCGGGCATCATCGAGCGCATGGGCGCGCGCGTGATCGGCCCCGAGGCGGTGCGCGAGCGGCTGCAACTCGAAAAGCGGGCGCCACGGTCGTGAGCCTGCGCGTCGTCATCACCGGCGGCGCGTGCGGTATCGGGCTGACGCTGGCGCGGCGCTTTGCCGGGCGCGGCGACCGTGTGGCGCTGTGCGATGCCGACGCAGCCGCCGTCGAACGCGCCGCCGCCGATCCTGCCGGGTTCCTCGCCCGGGTCGCGGATGTCACCGACGAGGCGCAGATGGCCGCGTTCCTGTCCGGGGTCGAGGCCGCGTTCGGGGGCGTTGACGTGGTCTGCGCCAATGCGGGGACTGGCGGACCCGCCGGGCGGATCGAAGACCTGGAGTACGACGCGTGGCAGGCCTGCGTCGCCGTCAACCTGCACGGCGCCTTTCTCGCCTGCCGCTGGGCGGCGCGGGTGATGCGGGCGCAGGGCGCGGGGCTGATCCTGCTCACCACCTCCACCTCGGGCTTGCACGGGGTGCCGCATCGCAGCCCCTACGTGGCCGCGAAATGGGCGCTGGTGGGGCTGACCAAGACCCTCGCGATGGAGCTTGGCCCCGCGGGCGTGCGGGTCAACGCGATCGCCCCCGGCGCGGTCGAGGGCGCGCGGATGGAGCGTGTCGTGCAGATGGAGGCGAAGGCCGCCGGGCTGAGCGAGGACGAGGTGCGCGCGATCTACGTCAAGGGCAACAGCCTGCGGACATGGGTCACGGCGGATGATCTCGCGGATACGGCGCTGTTTCTCGCCTCCCCCGCCGCCAACAGGATTACCGGCCAGGTTCTGGCCATCGACGGACATACGGAGAGCATGGTGCCATGACACGGACAGCAGCGATCATCGGCGGGGGCGTCATCGGCGGCGGATGGGCCGCGCGCTTTCTCCTGAACGGATGGGATGTGGCGGTCTTCGACCCCGACCCCGAGGCCGGGCGCAAGCTGGGCGAGGTGCTCGACAACGCGCGCGCCGCGCTGCCCGCGCTCAGCGATATGCCGATGCCGCCCGAAGGCCGCCTGCGGTTTGTCGACAGCATCGCCGGGGCGGTGGCGGGCGCGGCATATATACAGGAATCGGTGTCGGAGCGGATCGCGCTCAAGCACAGCGTCTATGCCGGGATTCAGGCCGCTGCCCCCGATACGCCGCTCGGCTCCTCTACCTCGGGCTACCGCCCCTCGGTCTTGCAGGAAGAGGCGGCGAACCCGGCGTCGATCTTCGTCGCGCATCCGTTCAACCCGGTCTACCTTCTGCCGCTGGTCGAACTGGTCCCCTCGCCCGCGACCGCGCCCGAGACGATGGAGACGGCCAAGGCGATCCTGCAAGAGATCGGCATGTTCCCGCTCCATGTCCGCAAGGAGATCGACGCCCATATCGCCGACCGCTTTCTCGAGGCCGTCTGGCGCGAGGCACTGTGGATGGTCAAGGACGGCATCGCCACCACCGAAGAGATCGACGACGCGATCCGCATGGGTTTCGGCCTGCGCTGGGCGCAGATGGGCCTCTTTGAGACCTACCGCATCGCCGGGGGCGAGGCGGGGATGCGGCATTTCCTGGGGCAGTTCGGCCCCTGCCTGTCAGAGCCGTGGACGCGGCTCACCGACGTGCCCGACTATGACGACGCGCTCGTCGATCTGATCGCGGGGCAGTCTGACGAACAATCGGGCCACCATTCCATCCGCGAGCTGGAGCGTATCCGCGACCGCAATCTCGTGGGCTTCCTGAAGGTGCTCAAGGAAAACGGCTGGGGCGCGGGGCGGGTGATCGCCGATCACGACGCGCGCCGTGCGACGGAGGGCGCGTGATGGACTTCGCCCTCACCGACGAACAGCGCATGATCGTGCGCACCACCCGCGCCTTTGTCGAGGCCGAGCTTTTGCCGCGCGAGGCCGAGGTCGAGCGCACCGGCCACCTGCCCATGGAGGTGATCCGCGAGGTGCAGGCCAAGGCGATGGAGGCCGGGCTCTATGCCGCCAACATGCCCGAGGAGGTGGGCGGTGCGGGGCTCGATACGCTGACATGGCTGCTCTACGAGCGCGAGCTGGGCCGCGCCAACTATGCGCTGCACTGGACCTGCGTCGCGCGCCCCTCCAACATCCTGCTGGCGGGCACGCCCGAACAGCGCGACCGCTATCTCATGCCCTGCATCCGGGGCGAGACCTGGGATTGTCTCGCCATGACCGAGCCGGATGCCGGATCGGACCTGCGCGGCATGCGCGCCACCGCCCGGCGCGAGGGCGGCGACTGGGTGCTCGACGGCACCAAGCATTTCATCAGCCATGCCGATATCGCGGGGTTCACCATCGCCTTTATGGCCACCGGCGAGGAAGAGACGCCGAGGGGCAAGCGCAAGCGCATCACCGCCTTCTTCGTGGACAAGGGCACGCCGGGCTTTACCGTCCGCCCCGGCTATCGCTCGGTCTCGCATCGCGGTTACACGAATTCGATCCTCGAATTCGACGGCTGCCGGGTGCCCGACGCGAATGTGCTGGGCGAGGTTCACAAGGGCTTTGACGTGGCCAACGAGTGGCTGGGGGCAACGCGGCTACAGGTCGCCGCCACCAGCCTCGCGCGGGCGGAACGCGCGCTCTCGCTCGCGGTGGACTGGGCCGCCGAACGGCGGCAGTTCGGCCAGCGGATCGGCAAGTTCCAGGGCGTGTCGTTTAAGCTCGCTGACATGGCAACCGAGCTTCAGGCCGCCGAATTGCTTACCCTATGGGCGGGGTGGAAGGCGGATCAGGGGACGGTCACCGACCAAGACATGGCGATGGCCAAGCTCAAGGCGACCGAGGTGCTGGCGATGATCGCCGACGAGGCGATCCAGATCCATGGCGGCATGGGCCTGATGGAGGAATTGCCGCTGGAGCGCATCTGGCGCGACGCGCGGGTCGAGCGCATCTGGGAAGGCACCTCGGAAATCCAGCGCCACATCATCAGCCGCGCGCTGCTCCGTCCACTGGGCGGCTGAGGGAGGGGCGCGGCATGGGCGATCTCTCGCGCCTCCTGCGGCCCCGCTCCGTTGCCGTCATGGGCGCGGTCTGGGCCGAGAACGTCATCGCGCAATGCGACCGCATGGGATTTGCCGGCGAGGTCTGGCCGGTGCATCCAAGGCGCGATGAGATCGGCGG
>CAJXKX010000193.1 GCA_913055965.1 uncultured Roseovarius sp. | reverse complement strand
GTGCTTGCGCGGGCTCGTCCTTGACGCAGCCGGGCGACCCGCAGACGCTCGAAAAGGCCCCGGATCCGATCCGGGGCCTCTCAGCGGAAAAGCGGATGCGCCCGAAACACCCCGCTGCGTCAGCCGCATGCGGCCCGGCGGGTCAACGTCGCAGCGGGCCCCGTTTCCGGCCCAAGCCGGAAACGGGGAGAACAGACCTGGCGCGTCAGCGCCGCATTCAGGTCGCCGGTCCCGCGCTCAGAGCCCCTTGGACTGGTAGCTCAGCGCGACACGGTCGATCGCCACCAGGTAGGCGGCGACGCGCAGGCCATCGACGTCCTGCCGCGTCCGCCAGACCTCGCGCATCGCCTGGTAGCCGGCCCGCATGGTATCGTCGAGGCCCGAGCGCACCAGCTCCAGCTCGCCCGCGCCGCGCAGGTATTTCTGCTTGAAGTCGGGCGACATTTCCCACGCATCGCCCAGCCCGCGATTGAGCCGTTCCAGTTCCTTGACGATCAGTTCGTGCCGCGCCTCTTCCTGCCGCCGCCCGATCCGGCCAAAGCGGATATGGCTGAGGTTCTTGACCCATTCGAAATACGACACCGTCACGCCGCCTGCATTGGCATACATGTCGGGGATGATGACCGCGCCCTTCTGGCGCAGGATGTCGTCGGCCCCCGCCGTCACCGGGCCGTTGGCGGCCTCGATGATCAGCGGCGCCTTGATCCGCTCGGCGTTCTCGAGGTTGATCACCCCTTCCATCGCGGCGGGGATGAGGATGTCGCACTCCTCCTCCAGCACCTTCGAGCCGTCGCGGACATACCTGCCATCGGGATAGCCGTCCACGCCGCCATGCCGCGCGATCCAGCCGCGCACCGCCTCGACATCGAGCCCGGTATCGCACATGAGCGCGCCGTCGCGCTCGATGATCGCGGTCACCTTGCAGCCATCCTCCTCGCTGAGGAACTTGGCGGCGTGATAGCCCACGTTGCCCAGGCCCTGCACCACCACGCGCTTGCCGTCGAGCGTGCCCGACAGCCTGGCCGCCGCCACGTCCTCGGGATGGCGGAAGAACTCGCGCAGCGCGTATTGCACGCCGCGCCCCGTGGCCTCGGTCCGGCCCTGGATGCCGCCTCCGTTCACCGGCTTGCCGGTCACGCAGGCGCGGTAGTTGATGTCGGTGGTGGCCATGCGCTTGTACTGGTCGGCGATCCACGCCATCTCGCGCTCGCCGGTGCCCATGTCCGGGGCCGGCACGTTCTGGGCGGGATTGATCAGGTCGCGCTTGATCAGCTCGTAGGCGAAGCGGCGGGTGATCATCTCCAGCTCATGCTCCTCCCACTCGCGCGGGTCGATATGCAGCCCGCCCTTCGAGCCGCCGAACGGCACCTCGACGATGGCGCACTTGTAGGTCATCAGCGCCGCCAGCGCCTCGACCTCGTCCTGGTTCACGCCCATCGAATAGCGGATGCCGCCCTTCACCGGCTCCATATGCTCGGAATGCACGCTGCGATAGCCGGTGAAGGTGTGTATCTGCCCGCGCAGGCGCACGCCGAAACGCACCGTGTAGGTGGCGTTGCAGACGCGGATCTTCTCCTCCAGCCCCGGCGACAGATCGGTCAGCGCCACCGCCCGGTTGAACATGAGATCCACGCTTTCGCGGAATGTCGGCTCTCTCTTGGCTGCCATGTCGTGCCCTCCCTGTGGTCGTGCGGCGCGGTGCCGCATGCGGGGGCGATGGTTACGGGATGCGGTCGCGGAGTCCAGCGCGAATCCGGGAAAGGAAGACGGCGACTCACGGGCGCGTCATCGCCCGCCACCGCCGCCGGGTTGGGCGTTCGGGCGCGCGATTGTCGCTGTCTTGCGAACAATAGCGCGGGAATTTTTATATTGTCATTGCAATCTCTTATGTCCATCGCGATGCCGCCCCGGTGCCTTAATTCAACCATATTCGGGGGTGAAAACCACGTGTTGATATTCCGCCTGGGGGCGGAGCGTTTCGAGTGACCGAGGGTGCGATTCCGAGGGGTGAACGACATGGGCGACTGCAACACACGACCTTTCCGCGCGGGGGCTGCCGGGCGGTTCCTCGGCGACGAGGGCGGCTCTGTCACGGCCTTCGCCTTCTTCGCCTTCCTGATGATGCTGCTGGTGGGCGGGCTCGCGCTCGACACCATGCGCCACGAGATGACCCGCGCCCGGATGCAGGCGACGCTCGACCGCGCGGTGCTCGCCGGTGCCAAGGCCTCCGATGCCGACGACGCGCGCGCCACGGTCGAGGATTATTTCGCCAAGGCCGATCTCGCCTCGTTCCTCGAGGCCGAGCGCGAAAACGACATCCAGATCTACCTCAACTCGGCCAGCGTCACGGCCCGCGCCTCCGGCACGCTCGACACCTACCTGATGAAGCTTGCGGGCGTCGACACGCTCTCCGCCAGCGGCATCTCGACCGCCGAGGTGCGCGTCCCCAAGCTCGAGGTCTCACTGGTGCTCGACGTCTCGGGCTCGATGCGCGGCAGCAAGATATCGAGCCTGCGGGGCGCGGCCAAGGAGTTCGTGACGACGATCCTCGAGACCTCCGAACCCGGCAACGCGGTGATCTCCGTCATCCCGTTCAGCTGGTCGGTGACACCGCCAAAGACCGTTTTCGACACGCTCGCGGTGGATATCACGCACAATTACTCCACCTGCCTGCAATTCCGCGAGGCCGATTACGGCCACGCCACGCTCACCTCGGGCAAGTCGGCGCTCAGCAACGGCGTGCCGGTGAACCAGATGGTCTATACCTCGCTCTATGGCAATTTCGACAGCCTCGATGCCAGCTGGCGGTCCTGCTACACCGACGACTACATGCATTTCCTGCCCTACTCGATGAACGAGGCGGCGCTGCATGCCAAGATCGATTCGCTGCAGGCCGACGGCAACACCAGCGGCCATGACGGCATGAACTGGGGTGCGGCACTGCTCGATCCCAGCTTCCGGGCGGTCTCGGCACAGCTGATCGCCAATGGCGAGATGGACGCCTCGCTCGCCCACATCCCCGCCGATTACCACGAGCCCGAGACGCTCAAGGTGGTGGTGATGATGGGCGACGGGGCCAATACCACCTCGTATTTCTTCGACCGCAGCAGCCCCAAGTATCGCGGCAAGCACTCCGACCTCTTCGAGGTCAAGTATCAGGACCGCGAGTTCAAATACGCCTACCACATCTACCGGCACTGGATCCGCTATGACGAGAGCCGCTGCGGCAAGAACAATTGGGAATGCGTCTACGAAGCCAGCGGTCCGGAGGAATCGGTCTACTACCTGCGCTACCCATGGGGCGGCTGGTATTACAGCATCGACGACGGCCGCTGGATCACCGACGAGGAATTCGACGATCTCGAGACCACGCTCGACGGCTACATCTCGACCGATCAGCTGTCCTGGGAAATGGCCTGGGGCCGTATGTCGCCGCGCTACTATGCCGACATCACCGGCGACTGGAGCGCGTGGAACGATTACGTCGGTTCCGAGCAGGTGGACGGAAGCGCCAAGGATTCGCGGATGCGCAGTGTCTGCGGGGCCACCAAGACGCACGGGGTCGTGGTCTATTCCATCGGCTTCCAGGTGCCGCAGGGCGGGCGCGCCGAACAGGTGCTCTCCGATTGCGCCTCGTCCACCAGCCATTACTACCGCGCCAACACGACCGATATCAGCGCGGTGTTCAATTCCATCGCCGCCAACGTGCAGAACCTGAGGCTGACCCAATGATCGCCCGCGCCGCCTCCCGCCTGCGCCGGTTCTGGCGCGACCGCGACGGCACCGCCTCGGTGGAGTTCGTGATGGTCGCACCGTTCCTGATCGCCTTCATCGTGTTCTCGTTCGAGCTCGGTCTTCTGACGCTGCGCGCGGCGATGCTCGAACGCGGGCTCGACATCGCGGTGCGCGAGGTGCGCCTCGGCACCGGCACCGCGCCGGGCCATGACCGGATCAAGCGGATCGTCTGCGACAATGCCCGCGTCATCGCCGATTGCGACACGCAGCTGCGCCTCGAAATGATCCCGACCGACCTGCGCAGTTTCGCCACGCTCAGTGCCACGCCCGACTGCACCGACGCCGCCAGGCCGTCCAAGCCGGTCCGCAACTTCATCCCCGGCGGGCAGAACCAGCTGATGCTGCTGCGCGCCTGCGTGCAGTACCGCCCGCTCTTCCCCGAGGCGCTGCTCGGCGAGGCGCTGGTCAAGGATTCCAATGGCGACGTTGCGATCACCACCGTCTCCGCCTTCGTGCAGGAGCCGATCTGATGCGCGCGCTCCGCTCCCTCCTCCGCCGCCTGCACCGCGACGAGCGCGGCACCGTCGCCGTCGAGACGGTGCTGATCGCACCGCTGCTGATCCTCGGCCTCTTCCTCTCCTACGAGGCCTACGGGCTGCTCCGCCAGCAAAGCCTGCGCGAAAAGGCCACCTACACCGTGGCCGACATCCTCTCGCGCGAGACCGCGGTCGTGACCGATACCTATATCGACAACGTCAAGCGCGTCTTCGACATGATGAGCGGCAACAGCAATGCGCAACTGCGCATCTCGGTGGTGCGCTACCGCCGCTCCGTGTCGCAGGGCATCGACGAGTTCGACCTGCGCTGGTCCGAGGTGCGCGGCGCGGGCACGATGCAGCCGCTGCGCGACGCCGATGTGCGCAAGGCCCACGCCACCTTCCCCAGGATGACCGACGGCGAGGAGATCATTTTCGTCGAGAGCCGCGGCCCCTACGTCTCGCCGGTCAGCACCGGCCATTTCGACGCGACCACGCTGCGCACCCAGATGTTCGTGATCCCGCGCTTCGCGCCGCAAATCTGCTTTACCGGCGTCTGCGTGCCGGCCACGAGCTGAGCTTCAGCCGCCCGCGCGCCGCGCGATCCGTTCCTGCATCAACTCGGCCATCAGCCGCGCGGGCGTGCCGGGCGTGACGCCGCCCACCCCCACGCGCCGCCCGATGCGCCACCACAGCCCCGGCTCCCACACGAACGGCCCGCCCCGGCGCAAGGTCAGGGTGAACCCGTTCGACGGCTTGAAGGCGAACGCCCCCCGCGCCACCGCCTCGAGATCCTCCATCCGCGCCAGCACCCGCCCGTCGCTGCTCTCGAGCGCCTCGGGCGTCAGCACCA
>CAJXKX010000192.1 GCA_913055965.1 uncultured Roseovarius sp. | reverse complement strand
CCGCGAGAAGAAGATCGAGGGCATCGCCAACGTCCAGGACGAATCCGACCGCTTCGGCGTGCGTGTCGTCATCGAGCTGAAGCGCGACGCGACGCCCGACGTGGTGCTGAACCAGCTCTACCGCTTCACGCCGATGCAGACCTCTTTCGCCTGCAACATGCTGGCGCTGAACGGCGGCAAGCCGGAAAAGCTGACTCTGCGTGATTTTCTAAGTTATTTCATCGGCTTCCGCGAGGAAGTTGTCGCACGCCGCACGGCCTTCCTCTTGAACAAGGCGCGCGAGCGGTCGCATGTTCTGTGTGGCCTTGCGGTGGCGGTGTCGAATGTCGACGAGGTGGTGGCGACGATCCGCGCCTCGGCCGACGCGGCCGAGGCCCGCGAAAAGCTGATGACCCGCCGCTGGCCCGCCGCCGAGATCGCAGACTATATCCGGCTGATCGACGATCCGGGCCACACGGTGAACGAGGACGGTACCTACAACCTGTCCGAGACCCAGGCCCGCGCCATCCTCGATTTGCGGCTGCAGCGGCTCACGCAGATCGGCGTCAAGGAGGTCACCGACGAGCTGGAAGATCTGGCCGGCAAGATCAAGGACTACCTTGATATCCTGCGCTCGCGCGAGCGGATCATGGCGATCATCTCGGACGAGTTGCGCGAGGTCCGCGAGCAGTTCGCCGTGCCCCGCCGTACCGAGATCGTCGACTATGTCGGCGATTTCGAGGACGAGGACCTGATCGAGCCCGAGGACATGGTCGTCACCGTTACCATGTCCGGCTATATCAAGCGCACCGCGCTGACCGAGTACCGCGAGCAGAAGCGCGGCGGCAAGGGCCTGGCCGGGATGGCGATGAAGGACGAGGACGTGGTCACGACCCTGTTCGTCGCCAACACCCACACGCCGCTGCTGTTCTTCACCACCGACGGGATCGTCTACAAGATGAAGACCTGGCGCCTGCCGTCCGGCGGGCGCAACGCGCGCGGCAAGGCGGTCGTGAACATCCTGCCGATACCAAATGGCGTCTCGATCGCCGCGATCATGCCCGTCGACGTGCCCGAGGACGAGTGGGAGAAGCTGCAGATCGTCTTTGCCACCTCGGCGGGCGACGTGCGGCGCAACGCGCTGTCGGATTTCACCAACGTCAAGCGCAACGGCAAGATCGCGATGGACCTGCCCGAGGGCGTGGAACTCGTGAACGCGCGGATCGCCTCGGAAGAGGATGACGTGATGCTTGTCACCAATTCCGGCCGCGCGATCCGCTTTCCGGTCACCGATGTGCGCGTCTTCAAGGGCCGCAAATCCACCGGCGTGCGCGGCATCCGGCTGCAGAACGGCGACCGCGTCGTGTCGATGTCGGTGATCCGCCATTTCGAGGCCAGCCCCGACGAACGCGCCGCCTATCTCAAGATGCGCCGCGCCGCCGCCGGGGCCCCCGAGGACGAAGGCAACGAGGACGAAGGCAACGCCGATGCCACCCTGAGCGCCGAGCGCTTCGACGAGATGCAGGCCGCCGAGAACCTGATCCTGACGATCACCGCCAACGGTTCGGGCAAGCTGTCGTCGAGCCACGACTATCCGGTGCGCGGGCGCGGCGGCATGGGGGTGGCCGCCATCGACCGCGCGATGCGCGGCGGGCCGCTCGTGGCCTCCTTCCCGGTCACGCCCGAGGACCAGATCATGCTCGCCACCTCGCGCGGGCAGTCGATCCGCGTGCCTGTCGAGGGCATCTCGTTCCGCTCGCGCAGCGCCGGCGGGGTCAAGGTGTTCAATACCGGCGCGGGCGAAGAGGTGGTCTCGGTCGCCTGGATCGCCGAACAGGCCGACGAGGACACGGATGCAGAGGACGCGCTCGGCTGAGGCCGGGCGCGCATTTTCCCTCAAACGGTCAGATTCACGCCAGATTCGAGGATAATTGTCGGCATCGAGCTTTCGCTCTGGTTGCAAGTGATGCCCGGTTTCCCGCATTCGGCACGAAAGGCCCGACCGTCATGGACCAAGATTCCGCCCCCGGTGTCGATCAGATCGGCATCAACCTGCTGCGCATCGTCACCGGCACGTTCTTCATGGCCGTCGCGCTCGACCTCGTAGACGGGTTCGACCCGGCGATCCTGCTGCGCCCCCTGCTCGGCCCGGCGCTGAGCGAGGTGGCGGGCGCGACCGGCCTGCTCGCGCTCGCGATCTGGTTCATGCTGGGCACCGCGCTGCGACTGGCCGCGCTCAGCCTCGCGCTCTTCGTGCTCGCCTCCAGCTTTACCGCCAATTTCGTCGCTGCCCCGGTCGAGGACCTGTCGGCCTTCTGGTACGATCTCACGCTGTGCTGCGGCGTGCTCCTGAGCTATCTGACGCTCGACGCGCGGCAGATGCGCCGCGCCTCGGTCCTTGGCCATCAGTCCCGCGCGCGCCGCATCGCGGCCGCCCGCCGCGTCAAGCCGCGCCGCGTGGCACCCGGCACGGCCCCCGGCACCGCCCGGCGCGACCGCCCCGCCCCCGGGGCCGCCCCGGCGCACGAGCAGGGCAACCTCGCCGATATCCGCGGCTGACGGCCCCGCCCGGCCCGCCCCTGCCCTGCCCGGATACCGGGCAGGGCGCACACGGCCCGTCACAGCGCGGTGAAAACCATTGCCGCGACGGGGCCGCCCGGCCTAGGTTGGCGACAGCGCGGCACCCGCCGCCGCGCCAGACCGGAGCCCGCGATGCCCCAAAGCCCGCTCAGCCCGCTGCGCCGTCTCCGCGACCGGCTTCTGCCCGGTCGCGCGCGGACCGGGGACCGCACCGACCCGCCCGACAGCCGCATGCCGGTGCTGATCTACGGCGCGGGCAAGACCGGCCAGCAACTCGCCGCGGCGCTGCGCCATGACGACCGGCTGCGCCCGGTAGCCTTTGCCGATGACGAGCCCCGGCTGCGCGGGCTGAGCGTGGAGGGCCTGCGCGTGCACGGCCCCGACGAGATCGCCGCGCTGGTGGACCGCCACGAGATCGCGCGCGTCATCCTCGCCATGCCCAGCACCGCCGAGTCGGTGCGCGCGCGGCTCACGCGGCGGCTGGCCGCGACGGGGTGCGAGGTGCATGCGCTGCCTTCCTTCGCCGATCTGGTGACGGGCCGCGCCGTCACCCCCTACGAGAGCCGCCCGATCGACCCCAGCACCCTGCTGGGCCGCGACGCGCTGGAAAACGAACTGCCCGGCGTCACCGACGCCTATGCCGGACGGCGTGTGCTGGTGACCGGCGCGGGCGGCTCGATCGGCTCGGAACTGTGCCGGCAGATCGCCAGCTGTGCCCCCAGAACGCTGATATTGCTGGAACATGGCGAACACGCGCTCTTCCAGATCGAGCGCGAACTGCGCGACCTCGCCCCCGATGTCGAGATCGTGCCGATCCTCGGCTCGGTCTGCGAACCGGCGCTCGTCTCGGTCCTGATGCAGGCCAAGAAGATCGACGTGGTGCTGCACGCCGCCGCCTACAAGCACGTCCCCATGGTCGAGGCCAACGCCATCGAGGGGATGCGCAACAACGTCATCGGCACCCGCACCGTGGCGCTCGCCGCGCTCGAAGCGGGGGTCGAGCGGTTCATCCTGGTGTCAACCGACAAGGCGGTGCGCCCGACCTCGGTGATGGGCGCCTCCAAGCGCTTCGCCGAGATGATCGTGCAGGACCTCGCCACCCGCGCCACGCGCACCCGGTTTTCCATGGTGCGCTTCGGCAACGTGCTGGGCTCTTCGGGATCGGTGATCCCCACCTTTGCCGAGCAGATCGCCCGTGGCGGGCCGATCACCCTCACCCACGAGGATGTGACGCGCTATTTCATGACCATCCCCGAGGCGGTGCGGCTGGTGCTGCTGGCGGGCACCATCGCGCGGGGTGGCGATGTCTTCGTGCTCGACATGGGCGCGCCGGTGCGCGTGCGCGACATCGCGCTGCGGATGATCGAGGCGTCGGGCCTCACCCTGCGCGATGCAGACAACCCCGGCGGCGATATCGAGATCGAGGTGACGGGGCTGCGCCCCGGCGAAAAGCTGCACGAGGAATTGCTGATCGGCTCCGACATGCTCACCACGCCGCATCCGCGCATCCTGCGCGCGCAGGAGGGGCACCTGTCGGAAATCGAACTGATCAAGGCGCTGCGCTCGCTCTCCGAGGCGATCGAGACGCGCGACGTGGCGCTCTTGCGCACGATCCTCGCGCAATGGATCGAACAGGGCCCCGAGGAAGAGGCCGTGAACGACTGATCCGCGGGCGGGTGCTACGCCGCCCGCCGCCGTGCCCCGCCGCTCAGGTCACGCAGACCAGCCGCAGCGCGTCATGCACCGCGGCATGGATGTTCCGCGAACTGACGGCGTCGCCGATGCGAAAGAGCTGGAACGCGCCGTCGGGGTTGACGTCGAGCGCCTGCGGCCGCCCGGCGATGAGCGCGTCGTGATCCACCGCCCCGCCATTGCGCGAGAACGGGCGCAGGTCGTGGTAGAGATCGTCGAGCGGCAGGGTGCCGTGATTGACCACCACCTGATCGAATTCGCCCTCATAGCTGTGATCCGAGTAATCTGTGCCGATAGTGGCCCGGAGCCGGTTGCCCGCCCGCGCGACCCCGCGCAGGCGGCGCGCGACGGTCATCGTCACGGCCTTGTCCTGCAGGCTGCGCATGTACGGAACCAGGTTCATCCCCATCACCTCGGGGGCGAAGGCGCGGTCGGGCGTCATCACCTCGACCTGCGCGCCCGAGGCGGCGATCACCTCTGCGGCCTGTAGTGCGGCATGGTCGCCCGCGTCGTCGAAGAGCAGCACCTCGCGCCCCGGCTTGGCATCGCCCGTCAGGATATCCCAGGCCGTCACCGTCAGGTCGTTGCCCGCGTCGAGGATGTCCTGCCGAGGCAGCCCGCCGGTGGCGACGATCACCGTGTCCGGCGCCTCGGCCAGCGCCGTCTCCGCTTCGGCGAAGCTGTTGAACCGGAAGGTCACGCCCAGCCGCTCGCATTCCGCCATGCGCCAGTCGATCACCTGCATCATCTCGGCGCGCCGCTTCGTCCGCGCCGTCAGCCTGATCTGCCCGCCCGCATCGCTGGCCGCCTCGTGCACCGTCACCTCGTGGCCGCGTTCGGCCGCCACCCGCGCCGCCTCCATCCCGGCCGGGCCCGCCCC
>CAJXKX010000191.1 GCA_913055965.1 uncultured Roseovarius sp. | reverse complement strand
GTCCAACCGGGGGTACGACCGCGTGTCCGATCAGATGTCCGATCACGTGTCCGGCCAGTTGGCGGACCACCGGTCGACGGGCCAGCGGTCCGGCCGGTCGTCCGGCGAGGCGCTCGCCGACGGCAGCGGCCGCCGCCCCGCCGATCCCGGCATAGATGAGCCGCGCGGCGTAGATGCCGGGGCGGCAATCGAGCGGCAGCGCCGCGATCCCCGCCTCGGCACGCAGGTAGAGCCGGTCCGCCTCGCGCAGCAGCCGCGCCACCAGCGCGCGCAGCGCGGGCGACGTCTCGGGCCGCGCCAGAAACCCTTCGGGATCGATGCCCTCGGCGACCATCCAGTCGGTCGGCAGATAAAGCCGCCCCTCGGCGGCATCCTCGCCCACGTCCCGCGCGATATTGGTCAGTTGCATCGCCACGCCCAGATCGCACGCCCGCGCCAGCACGTCGGCGCGGCGCTCGCGCATCAGCACGCACATCATCGCCCCCACCGCCGCCGCGACCCGCGCGGAATAGGCCCTCAGCCCCGGCAGATCCTCGTAAATCCGCCCCTCGGCATCCCAGGCCAGCCCCTCCAGCAGCGCCTCGGGCAGGGCGCGCGGCATGTCGAAGTCCTCGACCACGGCGGCAAAGGCCCGGTCGGCGGGCGCGTTGCGCGGGATACCCCGATAGGCGCGGTCCAGCCGCTCGTGCAAGCTGAGCACCGCCCCGGCCTTTTCCTGTTGCAGATCAACGGCATCGTCCGCCAGGCGGCAGAATGCATAGAGCGCCAGCGCCGGATCGCGCAGCCGTCGCGGCAACAGTTTGGACGCGGCATGAAACGACCGCGAGCCGTGCCGGATCGCGGCCGTGCAATGGTCGAGATCGGCAGGCGCGATCATCGCGCCGCCACCGGGTCGGGCACCACCTGCGCCAGCACCTCGGCGCTCATGATCACGCCCGGCACACCCGCGCCCGGATGCGTCCCCGCCCCCACGAGGTAGAGGCCCGCCGCCTCCTCGCTCACGTTGTGGGGCCGGAACCACGCGCTTTGCAGGATGCGCGGCTCGATGGAGAAACCCGCGCCATGCGGGCTGAGATAGCGGTCGCGGAACGTCTCCGGGGTGAACACCTCCGAGGGGCCGAGATGCGCGCCAAGCCCCGGAAGCAATTGATCCTCCAACACTTTCTGCACCTTTTGCCGGTAAGGCCCGGCCTCGGCCCGCCAGTCCAGCGTGCCCGTGTGGCCCAGATGCGGCACCGGGCTCAGGACATAGAACGTATCGTCCCCCTCGGGGGCCACCGTGGGATCGGTGACCGAGGGGCGATGCACATAGAGGCTCATGTCCTCCGACAGCGTACCCTTGAGGAAGATGTCGCGCACCAGTCCCTCGTAGCGCGGGCCGTTGAGGATGGTGTGATGCCCCGCCTCCGGCCACATGCCGCGCGTGCCCTTGGTGCCGAAATACCACACGAAAAGGCCCATCGACCAGCGCGACCGCTTGAGCTTGGCAGGCGTCCAGCGCCGCCTTTTGCTGTTGCGCAACAGCCGGTCATAGGTGTGCCCCGCATCGGCATTGGACACGGTGATATCGGCGCGCACCACCTCGCCCGAGACCAGCCGCACGCCCTGCGCCCGGCCCTCTTTCACAAGGATTTCATCCACTTCCGCGTTCTGCCGCACCACCCCGCCCTGATCGGCGATCACGTCGCACATCGCCTTTGCAATCGCCGCCACGCCGCCGATGGCGTAATGCACGCCGAATTCCTTTTCCAGGTGACTGACAAGGGCATACATCGAGGTGACGTGGAACGGGTCGCCCCCGATGAAGAGCGGATGGAATGACAGCGCCATTTGCAGACGCGGGTCGCGCACCCGCCGCGCGGCATGGGTTGCCACCGACCGGTCGGCGCGCAGCCAGGCGAATTTGGGCAGCACCTTGATGAGGTCCCACAGCCTGTGCATGGGCCGCCGCCCCAGGTCTTCGAAGCCGAAACGATAGCGCGCCTCGGCATCGCGCACGAACCGGTCATAGCCCTTCAGGTCGCCCGGCGACAGCCGCGCCACCTCGGCGCGCATCGCCTCCGCCTCGGCGCGTGCCGCGAACCGGCTGCCATCGGGCCAGCGCACCTCGTAGAACGGGTCGAGCGCGCGCAGGTCCACATCCGCGTCGAAATCGCGCCCGCAGGCGGCCCACAGATCGCGCAGGCCCTGCGGCACCGTGACGATGGTAGGTCCAAGGTCGAAACGGTGGCCGTCGCGCATCAGGCACGACCCGCGCCCGCCGGGGCCATCCAGCCGGTCGAACACCGTGACACGATAGCCCTTGGCCCCAAGCCGCATGGCCGAGGCCAGCCCCCCCAGCCCCGCGCCGATCACCGCCGCATGCGGGGTGACGGGATGGGCCGCATCGGCGCTCAGACCGGGATCGAGACGTGTCAACATGGCTCAAGCCTACACCTGTCTAGTCAAGTTGACAATCGACGATTACCGGCGTTTCATGTCAGCGCGATCCGTGGCAGGCTCGCCACCGGCGCAACACGTCAGGAGCGGACCGATTCAGACCGTCAGCCTCAGCTTCTTCCGCTTCGGCCCCCTCCGGGACAGGCTCTGGGCCTTCGCGATGATGGGTCTGGCGCGGCGCGGGCTGGCCGCGACCCCCGGCATCGGCTTCTGGAAGCTGTGCGGATCGGGCACGGGAGAGGGATTCACGCCGCGCCCCAACACCGCCGTCTACGCGATCCTCGCGACCTGGGACCGACGCGATACCGCCGAAATACAGACAAGATACAGCCCCGCCTTTTCGCGCTACCACGCCCGCGCCGAAGAGAGCTGGACGGTCCTGCTGCAGCCCTTCTCGGCGCGCGGCACATGGTCGGGCACCGCGCCCTTCGCCGCCGGACCCGACCCCGGCACCGGCCCCCTCGCCGCGCTCACCCGCGCGACCGTGCGCCCGCGCGCGGCGCTAAGCTTCTGGAATCGCGTGCCGAATATCAGCGCGATGATCGGCAGCGATCCCAACGTCGCCTTCAAGATCGGCATCGGCGAGGTGCCGCTGCTGCATCAGGTCACGTTTTCCATCTGGCCCGACGCGGCGAGCATGGCCGAATTCGCCCGCGCCGATGGGCCCCACGCAAGCGCCATCCGCGCCGTCCGCGACGGCGACTGGTTCTCCGAAGAACTCTACGCCCGCTTCCGCGTCACCGCCACGCAGGGCACATGGCATGGCACCAACCCACTGGAATCTCTGAAAGAAACCGCATGACCCCTGCCTTCCCCTTCTCCGCCATCGTCGGTCAGGCCGACATGAAACGCGCGATGATCCTCACCGCGATCGACCCCGGTCTCGGCGGCGTGCTGGTATTCGGCGACCGGGGCACCGGCAAATCCACCGCGGTGCGCGCGCTTGCTGCACTGCTGCCCCCGATCCGGCAGGTGGCGGGTTGCCCGGTCAATTCCGAGCGGGCCGAGGACTGCCCCGACTGGGCCGGGATCGACAACCCCGAGATGACCGAACGCCCCACCCCGGTGATCGACCTGCCGCTCGGCGTGACCGAGGACCGCGTGACCGGCGCGCTCGACATCGAGCGCGCGCTGACCCGCGGCGAAAAGGCGTTCGAACCGGGGCTGCTGGCGCGCGCCAATCGCGGCTATCTCTACGTGGACGAGGTCAACCTGCTGGAGGATCACATCGTCGACCTGCTGCTCGACGTGGCGCAGAGCGGCGTCAACATCGTCGAGCGCGAGGGGCTGTCGGTGCGCCACCCGGCGCGCTTCGTGCTGGTGGGCTCGGGCAACCCCGAAGAGGGCGAATTGCGCCCGCAACTGCTTGACCGCTTTGGCCTTTCGGTCGAGGTGCGCTCACCCTCCGACATCGAGGAACGGGTCGAGGTGATCCGCCGCCGCCACGCCTTCGAGACCGATACGGACGCCTTCATGGCGCAGTGGGGCGCCGAGGACGCGCGCGAGCGCGACACCATCCTCGCCGCCCGCGCCGCCCTGCCGGAAACCGAAACGCCCGACGCGATCCTCACGGATTGCGCGCGGCTGAGCGTGGCGCTGGGCACCGACGGGCTGCGCGGCGAGCTGACGCTCTTGCGCGCAGCGCGCGCGATGGCGGCCTACGAGGGCGCGGCGGCTGTCGCGCCCGAGCACCTGCGCGCCGTGGCGCCGCTGGCGCTCAGCCACCGGCTGCGCCGCGATCCGCTGGACGAGGCAGGCTCCGGCGCGCGCGTCGCGCGCGCCGTGGCCGAGGTGCTGGGGTGAGCGACGGGGCGCATATGGGCCGCGCGCTCGCGGCCCTCGCGCTCGATCCGGGGGGGCTGGGCGGGCTGGTGCTGCGCGCCCGCGCGGGCCCCGCCCGCGCCGCCTTCGAGGCGGCGCTCGCCCGCCTGCCGGGACCGGCGCGGCGCATCCATCCCGACACGCCCGACGCGGTGCTCTTTGGAGGGCTCGACGTCGCCGCCTCGCTCGCCGCCGGGCGGCAGGTGCAGAGCGCCGGGCTCGACGCCGCCCCCTGCCGCCTCGTGCTGCCGATGGCCGAGCGCACGCGCGCGGGCCTCGCCGCGCGGCTGGGTCAGATGCTGGATGCGGGGCGCGGGCACAGCCTGATCGCGCTCGACGAAGGGGCAGAGCCGGACGAGGCCGTGCCGCCCGCGCTGGCCGAGCGGCTGGCCTTCCACATCGACCTGAGCGCGACCCGCGCGCAGGACGTGGATATCGCCCTGCCCGCGCCCGCCGATCTCGACGCGGCGCGCGCCGCGCTGCCGCGCACCACCCTGCCCGAAGGCGCGGCCGCCACGCTCACCGCGCTTGCCGCGCGGTTCGGCATCCACAGCCTGCGCGCGCCCCTCATGGCGCTGCGGGCGGCCCGTGCGCTCGCCGCGCTCGACGGGGCGGCAGAGGCCGGGGACGCGCACCTGCGCGAGGCCGCCGAACTGGTCTATCCATCCCGCGCCACGCTCGTCCCCGAGGCGGACCAACCGCCGGAAGACGAAGACGACGCGCCCCCGCCGCCCGAGCCGCAGGACGGGGCCGACAACGACGCGGACAAGACCGCGCAAGACCGGCTGCCCGACGAAATCCTCGTCGCCGCCATCGCCGCGCGGCTGCCCGCGGGCCTGCTCGACCCGGCACGGGGCGCGGGGGCGCGGCGCGGGCCATCGGCCAATGG
>CAJXKX010000190.1 GCA_913055965.1 uncultured Roseovarius sp. | reverse complement strand
GGTCGCCGCGCGCGCCCGCCGCCAAAGCGGCTTGCACCGCCCCTGATCCGGCGCTACCGGTTGCCCATGCGGATCGTGCGGGACCATAGCTTTGCCACCGAGGCCGACCGGGGCGCGTCGGCGGCCATCGGCAATTTCGACGGCGTCCACCTCGGCCACCGCCACGTGATCGAGATCGCCCGCGAGGCCGGCGCGCGGATCGGCGCGCCGCTCGGCGTGCTCACCTTCGAGCCGCACCCGCGCGAATTCTTCGCCCCCGACGCGCCCCCCTTCCGCCTGATGAGCGCCGAGGCACGCGCCCACCGGCTGCAAAAGATCGGCGTCGAACGGCTCTACGAATTGCCCTTCAACGCCGCCCTCGCCGGGCTCAGCCCGCGCGCCTTCGCCCGCGACATCCTCGCCGACGGCCTGGGGCTGCGCCATGTTGTCGTGGGGGCGGATTTCTGCTTCGGCAAGGGGCGCGCCGGCACCGCCGCCATGCTGCAGGATTTCGGGGCCGCGATGGGCTTCGGCGTCACCGTCGCGCCGCTGCTCGAAGGCACCGGCGGGCAGGTCTCCTCCACCGCGATCCGCGCCGCGCTCAGCGAGGGCCGCCCGCGCGACGCCGCCGCGATGCTGGGCCACTGGCACCGCATCGAGGGGCCGGTGGTGGGCGGCGAGCAGCGCGGGCGCACATTGGGGTATCCCACCGCCAACATGTCCATCGCCGGGCTGCACCCGCCGCGCTTCGGCGTCTACGCGGTGCTCGTCGATGTGCTGGACGGGCCCCATGCCGGGCAGTATCACGGCGCCGCCTCGCTGGGCGTGCGCCCGCAATACGGCGGTGCCGAGCCCAACCTCGAAACCTTTCTCTTCGACTTCTCCGGCGATCTCTACGGCGCGCATCTCTCGGTGGGCCTCGTCGAATACCTCCGCCCCGAAGCGACATTCGACAGCCTCGACGCCTTCATCGCGCAGATGGATGCCGATTGCGCCCGTGCGCGCAGCATCCTGGCCGCGCCATGACCGATCCCGCCGACCCCATCGACCGCACTGGCCTGCGCCCCCGCTACTGGGAGACGACGCCGCTCGACCGCATGACGCAAAGGGAATGGGAGGCGCTCTGCGACGGCTGCGGCAAATGCTGCCTCAACAAGCTGGAGGATGACGAGACCGGCGAGGTCGCCCTTACCCGCGTCGCCTGCCGCCTCTTCGACGATACCACCTGCCGCTGCGGACAATACGCGATCCGGCATCAGTTCGTGCCGGAATGCATCTCGCTCACGCCACGCACCATCGAGCGCCACGCCTACTGGCTGCCCGAAACCTGCGCCTACAAGCTCTTGCACGCGGGCAGGCCGCTCTACCCGTGGCACCCGCTGATCTCGGGCGACGCGCAAAGCGTCCATGACGCGGGCGTGTCGATGCAGCACCGCACGGTGCCCGAATTCGAGGTGCCCGAGGACGATTGGGAAGACCACATCATCGAGGAGCCCACCTGATGCACTTCGCCTCCGACAATGCCGGCCCCGCCCTGCCGCAGGTGATGGAGGCGATGATCGCCGCCAATGCGGGGCACCTGCCCTCCTACGGGGCCGAGGCGCTGATGGACGAGGTGCGCGACCGGCTGCGCGCGCTTTTCGAGGCGCCGCAGGCGAGCGTCTATCTGGTGGCCACCGGCACGGCGGCCAACGCGCTGGCACTCGCCACCCTCTCGGAGCCGTGGCAGACCGTGTTCTGCACGCCGCTCGCCCATGTCCATACCGACGAGTGCAACGCGCCCGAATTCTTCACCGGCGGGGCCAAGCTCAGCCTCGTGGGCGCGGGCGACAAGATGACCCCCGACGACCTCGCCCGCGCCCTCGCCGCCTGGCCCGCGGGCGATGTCCACAACCCGCAGCACGGGCCGCTGTCGCTTACCCAAGCCACCGAGCGCGGCCGCCTCTATACCTGCGACGAGATCGCGGCACTCTGCCGCCTCGCCCGCGACCACGGCCTGCCCGCCTACATGGACGGCGCGCGCTTCGCCAATGCCATCGCCGCGCTGGGCTGCACCCCCGCCGAGATGACATGGCGCGCGGGCGTCGACGCGGTCAGCTTCGGCGGCACCAAGAACGGCTGCCTCGGCGTCGAGGCGGTGATCTTCTTCAGCCCGGAAAACGCGTGGGAATTCGAATTGCGGCGCAAGCGCTCGGCGCATCTCTTCTCCAAGCACCGGTATCTCTCGGCGCAGATGCTGGGCTATCTGGCAGGCGACGCCTGGCGCGACGCGGCACAGACCGCCAACGCCCGCGCGGCACGGCTCGCCGCGGGGCTGCGCACGGTGTCGGGGGCGGAAATGGCCTATGACCGCGAGGTCAACATGATCTTCGCCCGCCTGCCCCGCGCCACCCACCGGCGGCTGAAGGCGGCGGGCGCGGCCTACGCGCTCTACGAGGGGCCGCTCGACACAGGCCCCGAGGACGAGCCGCTGATGGCGCGATTCGTCTGCGACTGGTCGGTGAGCGAGGCCGAGATCGACCGCTTCCTGGAGGTGGCGGCGGGGTAGAACCCGGCGCGCCGTGGCGCAAGATGGGCTGTAAGAGAGGTTGCCGCTTCAACGATGAGCCGCGCGGGGCCGAAGACTGACCCTACGTCCCGCACCAACTGCACGCCCCTCACCCCGCGTAATCCGCGTCGCTCACATGCTCCAGCCAGTCCGCCGCGCGCCCGTCCACCGATTCCTGGATGGCGAGGTGGCACATCATGCGGTCCGGGGCGGCGCCGTGCCAATGCTCCTCGCCCGGCGGAATCCACACCGTATCCCCCTGCCGGATCACCTCGACCGGGCCGCCGCGCGTGGCCACGCGGCCCACGCCCGACAGCACGTGCAGCGTCTGCCCGCGCGGATGGGTGTGCCACGCCGTGCGCGCGCCCGGCGCAAAGGTCACGCGCAGCGCCCGCACATCCGTCTCCGCCCCCTCGCCGATCACCGGCTCCTGCCAGACCGGCCCGGTGAAATAGGCGGCATCGGCGGGGCGGCTCATGCGCGTATCGTTCCTGATGATCTCCATGAAACACTCCCTCCTCGGCCCCCGATCCTACGCCCGGCACGCGGCGATGCAACGCCGCATTTTACCCGCCGACTCTCTTGACGCCCCCCGGCTTTGCGCTTAATGACGCTCCACGGAATTCGGGGCGCTGCCTGTGGCAGTGCCCGTTTGTATTGAGACGGGGCCGCGATGCGCCCTCACCCAGAGACGAGGATGATCCCATGTCGCGCCGCTGCGAACTGACCGGAAAAGGCCCGATGGTCGGCAACAACTCGAGCCACGCCAACAACAAGACCAAGCGCCGGTACCTGCCGAACCTCAACGATGTGACGCTGCAGTCCGAAACGCTGAACCGCGGCATCAAGCTGCGCATCTCGGCGCATGCGCTGCGCAGCGTCGATCACCGCGGCGGGCTCGACGCCTTCCTCGCCAAGGCCAAGGACGACGAGCTGTCGGCCAACGCGCTGAAGGTCAAGAAAGAGATCGCCCGCGCGCAGGCCGCCACCGCCTGAGCCCGGCCGCATTCCATCCGGCAGCCCCGTCGCATCCGCGGCGGGGCTGTTTCGTTTTGTCGCTTGTCGCGCGCGGCCCGGCCCCCCTATACAGTCGGGCGATGACACCCTTGCGCGCCATAACGACCCTCGGTCTGTGCCTGTTCCTCGCCGCGACCAGCGTCACCCTCGCGGTGGCGCGCGGCGCGCCGGGGCCTGCCGTCGATGACGGTGTTGGGGCCGATCCTTGCGCTACTGGTGCTGCTGGCGATCGGGGTGTTCCGCTACGTGTTCGGTGCCGCCGCCCGGTTGCTGCCCTGGCTGCGGGCGCCGCTGCCGCCCCGGTTCAGCCGCAAGACGGTGGCCGCCACCCAGGGTGCCGTGCTGGTGCTGGCGGCTGCCGGGATCGCGTCGCCGGCGCTGGTCACCGCGCTGGTCGCCGGCGTGCTGGCCGCCGGCGGCTGGCTGCTGATCACCAGCGCGGTCGCGACGATGTCGGGACCGATCGACGTGGCGAGCGCGGACGCGCGCGACGCGGTCGCGCATTGGGTCCCCGGGCTCGCGATCGGCGTGGCCATGTTCATCGCCGGGCGCGTGCTGGACCATCCGCTGGTGGTGCCGCTCACGCTGGCGCGCGCGACGGCGGGCTTCTACGGCGTGCCCGCGGTGTCGGGCACCAGCCTCGACGCGCTGATGCGGGACGGCTGGCTCTTCGGTCCTCTGCCGGAGGGCCGGCTGGCGCGGCTCCCCCCGATCGACATGCTGGCAGGCGCCGACTGGAGCGCGGTGGCGGCGCAGGCTCCGACGCTCGCGACGGCGGCGTTCGCGAGCGCGCTGTTGGTCGTGATCTACACGAGGGCCATGGAGCTCGATCACGCCGTCGTCCTTCGGCCTGGCCGCGAGCTCCGCAGCGCCGGCGTCGGAAGCCTGCTGGGCTCGCTCTTCGCGGGCATGCCGGCCACGGCGTCGCCGACCGAGACGCAGCTGGCCCACGCCATGCAGGCCCGGCGGCGCAGCGACGCGGTCGCGACGGGCCTGATCCCGCTGGTCGTGCTGGCGTTCGGGGCCAGCTGGCTCGAGAGCTTCCCCCGCCCCGTGCTCGGAGGCGTCCTGGTTCACCTCGGTCTCAAGGACATCGGGACGCACCTGTTCCCCGGCTTCCGGCGCTACGCTCGCGTGGACCTCGCGATCGTCCTGCTCATCGTCGTGACCGTCGCCCTGTTCGGCCTGCTGCCGGGGATCGGCGTCGGCTTGGCGGCGACGGTCGCGATCTTCGTCGTCGCATCCGCGGGCGAGGACGTCGTCGGGGCGGCCCGCAGCGGCCGAACCCTGCGCAGCCGGGTCACGCGTGCCGCCGCCGCGCGCGAGGCGCTGTTCGAGCACGGCGACCGCACCGTCGTCCACCGGCTCGAAGGGACGGTCTTCTTCGGCACGGCCGATCGGCTCACGACCGCCGTGCGGGAGCGGCTCGAGGAGCGGCCGACGCCGCGATCGATCGTCTTGGACGTCGCGCGGGCGTGGACGTTCGACGCGACCGGCAGCCTCGCGGTGATGCGGATCGCGCGGGCCGCCGAGAGGATCGGATGCGAGGTCTTCGTCGTCGGGGCCGGTCCGAACGTGCGCGCGGCCATCGCGCGGGCGGGCGCGGCGGTCCGGTTCGAGC
>CAJXKX010000189.1 GCA_913055965.1 uncultured Roseovarius sp. | reverse complement strand
TTTTCCTGCTGGTGCCCGAGGCGCGCGGTCAGGGGCTGGGGCGGCGGCTGCTGGAGACCTGCACGGGCTTTGCGCGGGCGCGGGGTTATCCGGGCATGCGGCTGTGGACGCATGAGAGCCACCGCGCCGCCTGCGCGCTCTACGCGCGCAGCGGCTGGCGGCTCGTGGCGTCGAAGCCGGTGCGGTCTTTCGGCTGCGATCTGGTGGAACAAAGCTGGGAAATCGCCTTTCGTTAGGCTTGCAATCGGCAGGCGGCATAGGTAAATCCGCCGACAGTGCCGCCTTAGCTCAGTTGGTTAGAGCGCTGGATTGTGGATCCAGAGGTCCCCCGTTCGAGCCGGGGAGGCGGTACCACCGGCCAGACCCGGATCATTCCCCCGTCACCAGCCTGTAGACCTGTTGCGCGCGCCAGCGCCCGCCCGCGCGGTAGACGAGGTGGAGGGATTTCTCGATCCGTTCGAGCGCGATCAGGTCGCCCTCGGCGTCGGGCCAGGGCGGTGCGTCCACATAGCCCAGCGGCCCGTGATCGCGCGGCAGGCTGCGCCATGCCTCGATGCGCGGCAACAGCCCGGCGGGCAGCGGCGCGGGAGCGAGCAGGTCGAGCCATGTCCCCGCCCGGCAGACGGCCAGCGCCGCCGCGCCTGCGTCATCGCGTACCATCGCCGCGTGGTCATGCGCGCCGTCGCCGTCGAAATCGCCGCCGAGAAGGCGCGGGGCGGGGGCATCGGCCAGCCGCCAGCGGGCGAGGTCGAGGCCGCAGGCGCCCATGATCTCGCGATCCTCGGGCGCGTCGTCGGCGTCGGCGGCCCCTCGCGGCCATGTCAGGCAGATGTCTGCCCGCGCCGCGCGCAGCACCGCCTGCGCCCCCGTCTCGGGCGGGCTGAGCACGAGGCCCGAGAGGCGCAGCCAGCCGCGCCCGTCCTCGGGGTCGGAAGTAGCGGGCAGCGTGGCCCTGGTCGTGAAGAGGAAATGGCGCAGGTGCTGCGGGGCGTTCACCTCGCCGGTATTGGGGCCGGTATTGGCCGCATTGCGGAAATGCCAGCCGAAGAGGTCGCGCGGATTGGGCAGGCTGGCGGCGCGGGGCGGGGTGACGGCACTGAGGTCGCGGAGTTCGCCCGTGCCGGGGTCGTCGTAGAGGCGCATCCGCCAGCCATGGGGGGCGGGCTCGAAGGCGAGGTGCCAGCCGGTATCCGCCACCGGCAGCCGAAGCGGCGCCGCATCCGCGAGCGTCACCTCCGCAAGATGCACCGCCTGCCGCGTTTCGGTGGGGGTACAGTCCTGCGCATGGGCGGCGAGCGGCAGCAGGGCGACGAGCAGCGCCGCGAGACGGTCAGTCATTGGCTTTCGGCACCGGCTGCGCCGGGGCGGTCACCGGGCGGTCGGGATCGGGGACATAATCGGTTGGGCCGGGCTGTTGCATGTTGATGACCACGATCACCCCCACCACCAGCAGGAACAGCCCGATGGCCAGCAGCGCGGGCATCCGCGACAGCCAGCGCTGCCAGCGCACGCTCAGCGCGTTGCCCATCCACCAGACCACCACCGACACCGCGCCCGCCGCCAGCTGATACTTGAAGAACAACTCCACCCGGTTCATCCCGCGCGTGAAGCCGAAATCTTCGGGCGGCGTGAAATACGGCACGAGAAAGGACGCCGCGTAGAGCGCCGCCCATATCCCGCACAGGATGAAGATGCCGCCGAGGCGCGTCATCGCGGCCACGCCCCGGACGCCCCCGTCATCAGAACCGCAGCCGGAAGCCGCCGCCGATGCGCACGCTCCAGTCGCCGCCGATATCGATCACCGGATCGAGCGGCACACCGCCCGCGGTCGAATCGGGGCGGTGATAGTCGAGGACCGGCACCGAGCCATATTCCGCCGCGATCGAGAATCCGCCGCTGACATTGCCCTTGGTGCGGCTGATACCGGCCTCGAACGAGGCGGTTGCCATGCCGTCATCCTCGCTGATGCGGTTGCTGTTGTTGATGTTGAGCGCGCCGCCGAGACCGCTGGCCCAGATACTGTCGGTCGCGTCCACGTCGACGAAGCTGTAGCCGACGGTGCCGCGCAGGAAGCCGGAGGTGACGACGCCGTTGGCGTTCAGCCTGTGGCGTTCGTGCTGCAGGCCGACCTTGAGGTTGTAGCTGTTGATGTCGAAGGAGGTGTCGTAACGGATGTCCGCGGCCGAGTCGGCCCCGAAAGCGGGGGTGTCGGTCATGAATTCGGTGGTCTCGTCCTGATCGGCGGTGTCGAGATCGAAGCTGAGGAGGAAGCTGGTGATCCTTTCGATCTCCTTGCCGAACAACGCCTCGCTGCCGCTGGGATCGGGGCCGTCGAAAACATTTACGCTGAACGGGTGCAGCACCTCGAACCCGGCGCCGTAGCCGGTCCGGTCGAGGCGGAAATTGCCGTACTTGATGTCGGTGGAGGCGCTGACGAATACGCCGGGCGCATAGCCCACCCCGGTGATCCCGAGGCCGTAGGGCAGCGCCTTGTTCATGAGGGAATCGTTGCCGTTCAGACTGAAGAAGTTCAGCGAGCCGGTCACCTTGGTCGCCCCCCTGCCGCCGAGATCGAAACAGGAGGACGCGGCGGCCTTGAAATAGCCGCCGGCGAGGCGGTAGTCGAAATGCGCGGCGGGGTTGACGAGTCCGCCTGCACCGTCCTCGGTGGCGAGGGCGGGACGCGCGTTCTCGTCGAGCGCCGAGACATAGCCGAAGGAAA
Source organism: uncultured Roseovarius sp. (assembly GCA_913055965.1). GTDB lineage: Bacteria > Pseudomonadota > Alphaproteobacteria > Rhodobacterales > Rhodobacteraceae > Roseovarius. Next base: position 2,447 of record CAJXKX010000189.1, on the reverse strand, counting down.
AGCCGCCACTGGGACGGTAGCCGGTGCCCGCACCGGTCTGGCCGTGATCGCCGCCCGCGCAGGACCCGACCTGATAGGCCGGGCTGATATACTGTTGCATCTCGGACCACCCGACCGGCTGCGCGGCGGCGGGAGAAGCGAGAAGCGCCGTGGCGAGCGCGGCTGCGGAACGTGACATGGTCGGCGACATACGCGAGATCCCCGAACTGGTGAGCAGTGTTTAATTCACGGCACCCGTTCTACGCGAGGTCGGTCGCATCCCTACTGATTCGAATCGGTTCCGGGTCGTTTTTGCGCAATAACGAAGGCCGCTGTTGCACAAATGCGACAAAATGGCCCTATCGACCCTCGGGTGCCGTCTCCACCACCTGCCGCAGCGCGCCGGTCTTCCGGTCGTAGACGAGGATGCGCCCGTCCTCGGTCACCACCGCGTACCATCCCGCGCCCTGGGTGAACGCGGTGGCGCGCGCGCCCTCGGGCAGGGCGATGGCCTCGGGCAGTGCGGGCAGGTCGGGTTCGGACCAGAAGCGGGTGACAAGCAGCGCGACGATCACTAGAAGCCCGAGGATCATCGTGGCGGTCAGCACCGTGACCAGCCGCGCGAGGAATTTCAGCGTGGCCGGGCTGACCGGCTGAGGGCTTTCGGACATGGCGCAGGACCCGCTCGGCTTCGTCATCGGGGCGGCACCGCCCCCCCGCCTTGATAAGGCCCTGGCGCGCGATGTGCCAGAGGCGGCGGCGCTGTCGCGCACGCGGATCGCGCGGCTGATCGAGGAGGGCGCGGTGCGGGTTGGCGGCGTGGTCGTGACCGACGCGCGTGCGCGCGTGGCCGAGGGCGACGCGATCGAGATCGCCCTGCCGGAGGTGCGCGAGACCCACATGGCGCCCGAGGCGATCGCGCTCGACATCGCCTACGAGGATGACGACCTGATCGTGATCGACAAGCCCGCGGGGATGGTGGTGCATCCCGCGCCCGGCTCGCCCTCGGGCACGCTGGTGAACGCGCTGCTGCATCATTGCGGCGACCGGCTGTCGGGGGTGGGGGGGGCGCGCCGTCCCGGCATCGTCCACCGGATCGACAAGGACACGAGCGGTCTGCTGGTCGTGGCCAAGACCGACGCCGCGCATCAGGGGCTGGCCGCGCAATTCGCCGCCCACAGCGCCGAGCGCGCCTATCTCGCGGCGATCCACGGCGTGCCCGACCCGGGCGACCCGCGCCTTGCCGGGCTGGCGGGGCTGGACTTCGAGGCGGGGGGCGTGCTGGTGATCCGCGCGCGGCTGAACCGCCACCGCACCGACCGGCAGCGTCAGGCGGTGGTGGCGCAGGGCGGGCGGCACGCGGTCACGCGCGTGCGTCTGCGCGAGCGTTTCGGCCATCCCCCGGCGGCGGCGCTGGTGGAATGCCGTCTGGAGACCGGGCGCACCCACCAGATCCGCGTGCACATGGCGCATGCCGGGCTGGGGCTGATCGGCGATCCGGTCTATGGCGGCGCGCGCCGCCTGCCCGCCCGCGCCCTGCCCGAGGGCGCCGCCGAGGCCGCGCGCCGCTTTCCGCGGCAGGCGCTTCATGCCGCGGTGCTGGGCTTTGCCCATCCGCTGAGCGGGGCGGCGCTGCGCTTTGCCTCGCCCTTGCCCGCCGACATGGCGGCGCTGCTGTCGTGCCTGCGCGGCGGGGGTGACAACCGGACAGAATGACGTGAACGGCCGAAACGATCGACGGATTTCGCCGGAAATTCGTTGAGGATCCGTTAAGACTGGAAGGCGGACGCACTTGAATGCGCGTCAGCAGTGCCTAAGTCGATGTTAAGACCTTATACATGAGGAGGGACACCCGAATGGGCAATTACGCAAATCTCCCGGCCCCCACACCGGAAGGCGGGCTCAACCGCTACATGCAGGAGATTCGCAAGTTCCCCCTGCTCGAGCCGGAAGAAGAATACATGCTGGCCAAGCGCTGGGTCGAGGAGCAGGACACCGAGGCCGCGCATCGCATGGTGACAAGCCACCTGCGCCTCGCGGCCAAGATCGCCATGGGCTATCGCGGCTACGGTCTGCCGCAGGCCGAGGTGATCTCGGAGGCCAATGTGGGCCTGATGCAGGCGGTCAAGCGCTTCGATCCCGAAAAGGGCTTTCGCCTCGCCACTTACGCGATGTGGTGGATTCGCGCGAGCATCCAGGAATACATCCTGCGGTCGTGGAGCCTGGTGAAGCTGGGCACCACCTCGGCGCAAAAGAAACTGTTCTTCAACCTGCGCAAGGCCAAGGCCCGCATCGGCGCGCTCGAGGACGGCGACCTGCACCCCGACAAGGTGAAGCAGATCGCGCATGACCTGAACGTCACCGAAGACGAGGTCATCTCGATGAACCGGCGCATGTCGGGCGGCGACGCCTCGCTCAACGCCACGATCACCAACGACGGTGATTCCACCATGCAGTGGCAGGATTGG
>CAJXKX010000188.1 GCA_913055965.1 uncultured Roseovarius sp. | reverse complement strand
AGCGCGACGTGGTGATCCTGCTCGACTCGATCACCCGGCTCGGCCGCGCTTTCAACACCGTGGTCCCTTCCTCGGGCAAGGTGCTGACCGGCGGTGTGGATGCCAACGCCCTGCAACGCCCCAAGCGGTTCTTCGGTGCGGCGCGGAATATCGAGGAAGGCGGGTCGCTCACCATTATCGCCACCGCGCTGATCGAGACCGGCAGCCGCATGGATGAAGTGATCTTCGAGGAATTCAAGGGTACCGGCAACTCCGAGATCGTGCTCGACCGCAAGGTCGCCGACAAGCGCGTGTTCCCCGCCATCGACATTCTCAAATCCGGCACCCGCAAGGAAGAACTGCTCGTCGACAAGCTGGAACTGCAAAAGACCTTCGTGCTGCGCCGGATTCTCAATCCGATGGGCACGACCGATGCGGTCGAATTCCTGCTGTCCAAGCTCAAGCAGACCAAGACGAATTCCGAGTTCTTCGATTCGATGAACACCTGACCGATTGCGGGGTGGCGCGATGGAGACGATCTTCGCCCTCTCCACCGCCCCCGGAAAGGCGGGCGTGGCGGTGATCCGCCTGTCCGGACCCGACGTTGTTCCGGCTGCCGAGGCAATCTGCGGCGGTGCTCCCGCGCCCCGCCGCGCGAGCCTGCGCCTGCTTCGCGATGCCGATGGTGCGCGGCTTGATGAGGCGCTGGTCCTCTATTTCCCCGAGGGTTCCAGCTTTACGGGCGAACCGGTGCTCGAGCTTCAGACCCATGGCAGCGCAGCGGTAGTTGCCGCGGTGCTGCGACGGTTGGGCTCTTTGCCCGGTCTGCGGGCGGCCGAACCGGGGGAATTCACCCGGCGTGCCCTGGCGAATGGGCGGCTCGATCTCACGCAGGTCGAGGCGCTTGCCGACCTTCTCGAGTCGGAGACAGAGGCGCAGCGTCGGCAGGCGATGCGGGTTCTCTCCGGCGGGCTCGCGTCGAAATGCGCAGACTGGCGGGCAGCGCTGATCCGCGCCCTGGCGCTGTTGGAAGTGACCATCGATTTCGCCGATGAAGAGGTGCCTGTCGATGTCTTTCCCGAGGTGCGTGATCTGCTCTTGTCGGTCAAGACTGGCATCGGGGCGGAGATTGCGGGCTTCGCCGTGGCCGAGCGCATCCGCTCCGGTTTCGAGGTGGCGATCCTCGGGCCGCCGAACGCGGGTAAATCGACCCTGCTGAACACGCTCGCGGGGCGCGAGGCCGCCATCACCTCCGAGCACGCGGGCACCACCCGCGACGTGATCGAGGTGCGCATGGATCTCGGCGGTCTGCCGGTCACGCTGCTCGATACCGCAGGCCTGCGCGAAACCGGGGATGCGGTCGAATCCATCGGGATCGCCCGCGCCCGCGCCCGCGCGTCAGAGGCCGATCTGCGCGTGTTTCTCGACGATGGCAGTGCCGATTTCGACGACCTGCGCCAGCAAGACGATATCACCGTTCGGCCCAAGGCCGATCTGCTGCCCGAGGGACCGGAGGGCGTGTCGGGCCTGACGGGCCTCGGCGTGGATCGTCTGGTCGCACGGATTGGCGAGGTGCTGTCCGATCGTGCACAAGGTGGCGGTATCGCCATTCGTGCGCGCCACGAGACGGCGCTGCGTGCAGGGAGCGCGGCGCTCGATGCCGCCCTACAGGCGCTTGACGCGGGTGCGATAGCGACCGATATCGCAGCCGAAGAGGTGCACATGGCTGTGCGGGCGCTCGATTCTCTGGTAGGACGGATTGGTGTAGAGGATGTTCTTGGCGAGATTTTCGCGAGCTTTTGCCTTGGCAAGTGAGAGGTGTTTCACGTGAAACAATTCGACGTGCTGGTCATCGGCGGCGGCCATGCCGGAGCGGACGCAGCCCACGCCGCGGCGCGCATGGGAGCGCGTGTTGCGCTCGTCACGCTTTCACGCGACGGGATCGGCGTCATGTCCTGCAACCCGGCCATCGGGGGCCTTGGCAAGGGCCATCTCGTGCGCGAGATCGACGCGCTCGACGGTGTCATGGGCCGCGTTGCCGACTGCGCGGGGATCCAGTTTCGTCTGCTCAACCGCCGCAAGGGCCCCGCTGTCCAGGGCCCACGCGCGCAGGCCGACCGGCGCATCTATCGGAAAGAGATGCAGCGCGCCCTGGCGGCCCAAGACAACCTGTCGATCATCGAAGGCGAAGCCGCCGATTTCCGGATGGAGCGCGGCGCGGTAACGGGTGTGATCCTCGCCGATGGGTCGGAGGTCGCGGCGCGCGCGGTGATCCTGACCACGGGCACGTTTCTGCGGGGCGTGATCCATATCGGGGATGTTGCGCGGCCCGGCGGACGGATGGGCGATCCGCCCAGCTTGCGCCTTGCCGAGCGAATCGACAGCTTTGGATTGCCCCTCGGCCGTCTCAAGACGGGCACTCCCCCGCGTCTCGACGGGCGCAGCATCGCCTGGGAAGGGCTCGAGATGCAGCCGCCGGATGATGATCCGGTGCTGTTCTCGTTTCTGTCGGCTGCGCCTTTCGCGCGGCAGGTCTCGTGCGGGATCACGTATACCAATGCCCGCACCCACGAGATCATCCGCGACAATCTCGGTCGCTCGGCGATGTATGGCGGGCATATCGACGGCATCGGCCCCCGATACTGCCCGTCGATCGAGGACAAGATCGTGCGCTTCGCCGACAAGGAGTCGCACCAGATTTTCCTGGAGCCAGAGAGCCTCTCCGACGATGTGATCTACCCCAACGGCATTTCCACCTCCTTGCCTATCGAGGTGCAGGAGGAGTATGTGCGCTCCATCTCGGGGCTGGAAAACGCTCGCATCCTTCAGCCGGGCTATGCCATCGAGTATGATTATGTCGATCCGCGCGCGCTCGACCATCGTCTTGCCGTGCGGGATGTGCCTGGGTTGTTCCTCGCCGGTCAGATCAACGGCACCACCGGCTATGAGGAGGCGGCGGCGCAAGGGCTTGTGGCCGGGCTGAATGCGGCGCGGTATGCCCGCGACGAGACCCCCGTCACGTTCAGCCGCACCGACAGCTACATCGGCGTGATGATTGACGACCTCACCACCCGTGGCGTGACCGAGCCCTATCGCATGTTCACCTCGCGCGCCGAGTTCCGTCTGTCGCTGCGTGCGGATAACGCGGATCAGCGGCTCCCCCCCCTCGGGATCGAGACGGGCTGCGTCACCGAGGCCCGCCGCCGTGTCTTTGAGGAAAAGATGGAGCGGCTCACCAGCGCCCGCGCCCTGCTCGAAGCCGCAAGCTATACGCCCCGCGATCTTGCTGCAGCGGGGATCACCGTCAATCAGGACGGCACGCGCCGCAACGGGATGCAGGTCCTGGCTTTCCCGGAAACCGCGCTGGGTAATCTCGTGCCGCTGACGCCTGCCCTTGGCGACATCGCGCCCGACATCGCCGCGCAGCTCAAGAAGGACGCCACCTACGCGAATTACATCGCCCGTCAGGCGCGCGACGTCGAGATGCTGCGCCGCGACGAAGGCGTCGCGATTCCCGCATCGTTCGATTACGCGGGCATCGAGGGGCTGTCGAACGAGCTCAAGGCCAAGCTCGAAGCCGCGCGTCCCGAGACCCTCGCCCAGGCGGCGCGGATCGACGGGATGACCCCGGCGGCGCTCGCGCTGATCCTCGTCTGCCTGCGCCGGGGCGAACGGGCACAGAGCGCATGATCCTCGCGGATGTTTCACGTGAAACAAATGACCGCCTTGGCATCTATGCCGCGCTCGTCGAGAAATGGAACCCGCGCATAAACCTCGTATCGCGGGCCTCGGTGCCGCATCTCGCCAGCCGCCACATCGCCGATTCCGCGCAAGTTCACGCCCTTGCGCCGCGGTCTGTCGCCCATTGGGCGGATCTCGGTTCCGGCGGCGGCTTTCCGGGGCTCGTGATCGCGATTCTCGCACAAGAGACGGGATCGCCCGCCCGGGTTACGCTCGTAGAATCCGATGCGCGCAAATGCGCCTTTCTGCGCACGGTGATTCGCGAGACGGGTGTCGCCGCCACGGTCCTCACAGAGAGGATCGAATCTGTCGCGCCGCTTGAGGCGGAGGCGCTCAGCGCCCGCGCGCTTGCAGATCTTCCCACGCTCCTCGCCCACGCGGAGCGCCATCTTGCGCCCGGCGGCACCGCGCTCTTTCCCAAGGGCGCGACATGGCGGAAGGAAGTGGCCGAGGCGCAAAGCAAGTGGCATTTCGACCTGCAGGTTGATACAAGCAGAACAGAGCCCGACGCCGTCATCCTGCGTATCACAGGAGTATCCCGTGCCTGATCCGATCCACAGCCCTGCCCCCCGCATCATCGCGGTCGCCAACCAGAAGGGCGGTGTGGGCAAGACCACGACCACGATCAATCTTGGCGCCGCGCTCGCGGATACGGGCGCGCGGGTGCTGATCGTCGATCTCGATCCGCAGGGCAACGCATCGACCGGGCTCGGGATCGAGGCGGGCGCGCGCGATATCACGACCTATGATTTCCTGCTCGACGAGGCGACGCTCGACGAGGCGGTGCAGCCCACGTCGCAGGAGCGGCTGTCGATCATCCCCGCCACGGTCGATCTGTCATCGGCGGATATCGAGCTGTTCTCCAATGAAAAGCGCAGCTTCCTGCTTCATGATGCGCTTCGCCAGCCGGGGATGGAGTCGCTCGCCCCCGATTACGTGCTGATCGATTGCCCGCCCTCGCTCAACCTGTTGACCGTCAACGCGATGGTCGCCGCGCATTCCGTGCTGATTCCGCTGCAGGCGGAATTCTTTGCGCTCGAAGGGTTGTCGCAGCTGATGCTGACCATCCGCCAGGTGCGGCAGAGCGCCAATCCCGGTTTGCGGATCGAGGGTGTGCTTCTGACCATGGTGGACGGGCGCAACAACCTCTCGGCACAGGTCGAGGCCGATGCGCGCGACACGCTCGGCGATCTTGTCTTTGCCACGCGCATCCCCCGCAATGTCCGGGTGAGCGAGGCCCCATCCTATGCCATGCCGGTCCTGACATATGACACCACGTCCAAGGGGGCGCAGGCCTATCGCGATCTCGCGCGCGAGATCGTCCAGCGGCACACCCGCGCAGCCGCATAAACGCAGGGAGACGAGGCAGTGAGCACGAAAAAGACCCAACAGCGCGGCCTCGGGCGTGGCCTTTCCGCACTCATGGCCGATGTGCGCGAAACCAGCGAAAGCACCGAGTC
>CAJXKX010000187.1 GCA_913055965.1 uncultured Roseovarius sp. | reverse complement strand
GCGGGCCGGGCATAGAGCGGCGCGGGCAGGGGCGTGTTTTCGGGGGTCGCCTGTGCGAGGGCCGCGATCCGCTGCGCCATTTCGGCGGGTGGGGGCAGCAGGACCGGGTCGGCAAGATCGGCGGCCGCGATCAGCGTGGGCCGCGCGCCGTCCTGTGCGACATGCAGCATCCCGCGTGGCGCTGGCACGGCGGGCGTGCCGGGCAAGCCGCCTGCGCGGATCACCTCGAAAGCATTGATTCCAACAGACGGAATCCCGAGCGAGAGCGACAGGCCCCGCGCCGTGGCGACCGCGATCCGGATGCCGGTGAAATTGCCCGGGCCGATGCCGACGCCGATCCGGTCGAGATCGCGCCACGCAGCACCCGCCTCGGCCAGCACCTCCTCCAAGAGCGGCACGAGTCGTTCGGCCTGTCCGCGCGCCATCTCGTCGGCGCGGGCGGCCAGCACGCGCTCGCCCGACAGCAAAGCGGCCGCGCAATGCGCGGCCGATGTGTCGAAGCCCAATGTCAGCGGCTCAGAGCCCAACGGGGCGCACCTCCGTCACCTCGGGGATGTAGTGGCGCAGCAGGTTCTCGATGCCCATCTTGAGCGTGATGGTTGAGGAGGGGCAACCCGCGCAGGCCCCCTGCATGTGCAGGTAGACCACCCCTCGGTCAAAGCCGTGAAAGGTGATGTCGCCCCCGTCCTGCGCCACGGCAGGGCGCACGCGCGTGTCCAGCAACTCCTTGATTTGCCCCACGATCTCGGCATCCTCGCCGCTGTGGTCGGCATGGCCGGACGCGCCGCCGCCCTCTTCGGACATGACCGGCTGACCGGATTGGTAATGCTCCATGATGGCCCCGAGGATGGCGGGCTTGACATGGTCCCACTCGGTGCCCTCGGTCTTGGTGACGGTCACGAAATCATTGCCGAGAAACACCCCCGCGACCCCCGGCACGCGAAACACGCGTGCCGCCAGCGGCGAGACATCCGCGCCCTCGGCGCTCGGGAAATCGGCGGTGCCGTTTTCCAGAACGGCCTGTCCGGGCAGGAACTTGAGCGTTGCGGGATTGGGTGTGGATTCGGTCTGGATGAACATCGGGAGGCCCCCTTTTCAGCTTGCCCAGATATGCGCGCGGGTGGCCCGCGAGTCAAGGTTTGGAACGATTCTAAATACCGGCATCGGTGCGCGATCCTGCTGGTTCAGGCCGCGAGCCGTGCGGTTCGCGGTGCCGCCGCGCGGTCAGGTAATCGCTTCGAGACGTTCCTTGGACAGATCGCCCGGCACGATGGTGATCGGGATGGGCAGCCCGCCCGCGTTGCGCGTGAGTTGCGTGACCAGCGGGCCCGGACCCTTCTTGTCGGCGGCGGCCCCCAGAACGAGCACGCCGATCTCGGGATCGTCCTTGACCTGCGCCATGATCTCGGCCACGGCCTCGCCCTCGCGGATGACAAGCTCGGGGTTCACCCCCTGCTTGTCGCGCATCCACTTGGCGAAGACCTCGAAATGCGCCTCGATGCGCTCGCGCGCCTCTTCGCGCATGATGTCGCCCACACCGATCCAGTGATTGAACTCCTCGGGCGGAATCACTGCCAGGATTTCCACCCCGCCACCGGTATTGGCCGCGCGCATCGCCGCGAAGCGCATGGCGTTGAGACATTCTCGGCTGTCGTCGAGCACCACCAGAAACTTGCGCATGGGTCCGGCCTCCTCAGGCGCGCATCATGACGCGGAAGCCGCGCCGGGGCAAGGGAGGTGAGAGGGTGGGGCGGGCTGCCCGCGCCATGGGGTATTCGGGCCACGCAGAAACCCCGCGCATCACGCGAATGTCCCGGTGATGCGCCCCAGCAACATGAAGGCGCGGGCGGTGCGGGTGTCGGAGAGGTCCGAGAGTTCGGCATCGGTCGCGGTTTCGGCGAAATCCGATACCATCCGGTCGAAGAGCCGCAGGAAATGGTGCGCCGCGTCGCGAAAGATCGTGTCCTGCTTCATCCGCGCGGCGGTGAGCGCCAGCGACGAGCGGTCGCGGATGCCGCCGAGCGCGGCGATGGCGCGGCCGCGCTCGCCCGCGGCGAAGCGGCGCCAGATCTCGGGGCGGGCCATGTCGGGGCGCAGGTCGTCCATGTAGATGCCGTCCTGCGCCAGCAGCGTGAGCACGTCCTGCGCGGCGCGCACGAGTTGCGCGGTGGGCCGGTCCTTGAGCGCGCGCCGCAGGGCGGTGAACCCGGCCTTGTCCTCGGGGCTTTCGGGGAAATTGAGCGCGCGGATGAAATCGGCCCGCTCGAGCGGCGGGGCCATGTCTTCGGCGGGGGTGCCGAGCGGTAGCACCACCTGCCCCGACGCGGTGTCGGGCGGGGGCGGCGGCGCCTGTACGGGGCGCGGCGGCTCGGGCGCGCGCACCGACGAGAAGGTCGCGAGCGCGCTCTCGGTCTTGCGCTGGGCCGCCACGATCTCGTCGAGTTTCTGCGCGACGGTCTTGTCCACCGTCGCGCCGAGCGCGTGATTCTGCGCGAGATAGGCCTCGCGGATGGCATCGATGGCGGCGCGCAGGCGCGCGCTCTCTTCGCGCATGGTGCGGCTGGCGCGGGCCGCGGTCGCGCCCACCCACAGCATTGCCACCGGCATGAAGACGGCGATCAGGACGGTCACGAACTGCAGCGCCTGGCCGGTGACGGCCTCGCCGGGCGCGAGCCACAGCACATAGACCGCCGCCCCGGCAAGCCATGCCGCCGACAACACCGCGGCGACGATCTCGACCGCGGTCAGCCGCGTGCGGCGTTGCGGGGGCAGGGGGCGCGGCTGGGGTTCGGATGATGGGGCCATGCGGCGCGCCTTTGCCTCAGATATAGGCGACCTTCACCACCTCGTAGGATCGCTCGCCGCCCGGCGTGCGCACCTCGACGCTGTCGCCCTCTTCCTTGCCGATGAGGGCGCGGGCGATGGGCGATTTCATGTTGAGCAGGCCCTTTTCGATATTGGCCTCGTGCTCGCCCACGATCTGCCAGGTGTGTTCGGTCTCGGTGTCCTCGTCGATCAGCGTCACGGTGGCACCGAACTTGATCGCGCCCGACAGGCGCGACGGGTCGATCACCTCGGCGAGGCTGAGGATGCCCTCGACCTCCTTGATGCGGCCCTCGATGAAGGACTGCTTTTCCTTGGCGGAATGGTATTCGGCATTCTCGCTCAGGTCGCCATGCTCGCGCGCCTCGGCGATGGCGCGGATGATGGCGGGGCGCTCGACCGACTTGAGGTGCTTGAGCTCCTTTTCCAGCGCTTCGTGGCCGCCGGCTGTCATCGGTATCTTGTCCATGGCGCGCGTCCATCATTGAGAGAGGGGCCGCGCACCCGCAGCCCCATCCCCGAGTTTCCATTTCTTCATCCGAGATTGCACGATGCGCCCGTCGGATTGCAAGAGCGGATCGGCGGCGCGCGGGATTTCGCGAGCGCAGACGTGACAAATTGCCGTTTTCGGCCGGGCGGGACGTCGTGTTTCAATTGACGCCCCAAGCGGGCGCGCGATAGTCACAGCCGCAACATTGTTGCGCGCGTGCGAGGCATCGCGGCGCGCGGCCCGGCCAGGAGGATGGACAGGATGAGCGAAGCGACACGCGAAGCGATGGAATACGATGTTGTGATCGTGGGCGCGGGGCCTGCGGGGCTCTCGGCGGCGATCCGGCTCAAGCAGCTTGACGAGAGCCTCGACGTCGTGGTGCTCGAGAAGGGGTCGGAAGTGGGCGCGCATATCCTGTCGGGCGCGGTGCTCGATCCCTGCGGTCTCGACGCGCTGATCCCCGACTGGAAAGAGCGCGGCGCGCCGCTCAATACCCCCGTCACCGAGGACAATTTCTACATGCTGGGCGAGGCGGGCCGTATCCGCGTGCCCAACTGGCCGATGCCGCCGCTGATGAACAATCACGGCAACTACATCGTGTCGATGGGCAATGTCTGCCGGTGGATGGCCGAGCAGGCCGAGGCGCTGGGGGTGGAGATATTTCCCGGCATGTCTTGCTCGGAAATCGTCTATGGCGAGAAGGGCGAGGTGCGCGGCGTGGTCGCGGGCGAGTTCGGCCGCGAGCCCGACGGCACGCCGGGGCCGAATTACGAGCCGGGGATGGAACTGCTGGGCAAATACGTCTTCCTGAGCGAGGGCGTGCGCGGCAGCCTGTCGAAGGAGGTGATCGCGAAATACGATCTCGCCGCCGGCAAGGAGCCGCAGAAATACGGCCTCGGCATGAAGGAAATCTGGGAGGTCGACCCGGAAAAGCACCGCCCGGGCAGCGTGACGCACACGATGGGCTGGCCGCTGGGCGGAAACGCGGGCGGCGGGTCTTTCATCTATCACCTTGAGAACAATCAGGTTTATGTGGGTTTCGTGGTGCATCTCAACTATGCCAACCCGCATCTCTTTCCCTATATGGAATTCCAGCGGTTCAAGCATCACCCGATGGTGGCCGACCTGCTGAAGGGGGCCAAGCGCGTGGCCTATGGCGCGCGGGCGATTTCCGAGGGCGGGTATCAGTCGATGCCCAAGATGGTGGCACCGGGCGTGGCGCTCCTTGGCTGTTCGGTGGGGATGGTCAACGTGCCGCGCATCAAGGGCAATCACAACGCGATGCTGTCGGGCAAGGCCGCCGCGGAGGCCGCGCACGAGGCGATCAAGGCCGGGCGCGCGAGCGACGAGCTGTCCGGGTACGAGCGCGAAGTGCGCGAGGGCGCGATCGGGCGCGACCTGAAGAAGGTGCGCAACGTCAAGCCGCTTTGGTCGAAATACGGGCTGCTTGCGTCGCTGGGCGTGGGCGGGCTCGACATGTGGACCAACACGCTCGGGTTCAGCCTGCTGGGCACGCTGGGGCACGGCAAGTCGGATGCCGAGGCGACTGGCAAGGCGCGCGATCACAAGCCCATCGACTACCCCAAGCCCGATGGCAAGCTGAGCTTCGACCGGCTGACCAACGTGAGCTTCTCGATGACCAATCACGAGGAGAGCCAGCCCTGTCACCTGCGGCTGCGCGACCCGGAGGTGCCGACCCGTGTCAACCTGCCGACCTACGCCGAGCCTGCGCAGCGCTATTGCCCTGCAGGGGTCTACGAGGTGGTGCAGGAAGAGGGCGGCGATGCGCGGTTCGTCATCAACTTCCAGAACTGCGTGCATTGCAAGACCTGCGACATCAAGGACCCGAGCCAGAATATCGACTGGGTCACGCCGCAGGGCGG
>CAJXKX010000186.1 GCA_913055965.1 uncultured Roseovarius sp. | reverse complement strand
GAAACCGACGCCATGTTCGCCGCGCTCAAGCGGGTCGGGGTGCGGCTCGCGCTCGCCTATCTCTCGGCGCTCGCGGCGTCGGGCGCGTTCGAGGAGGCGATGGCGGAATTCGCGCGGCTGCGCCCGTCGGTGGCAGAGGCCGAGGCGGCGCGGGTGGCGTCGGTGCTGGTCTCCTACCTGCAGCGCGGCGCCGACGACGTGACCTTTCTCAGGGTGATGCTAACCGACCGGCTGGTCGCGCCCGGAGCGCTCGACGATGCGGTCGCCCTGGCGGTGGCGCAGCGCCTGCTCGCCCTCGGCTTTGCCGAACACGCGGCGCGCCACCTCGCCGCGCCCGGCCCGCAGGGGGCGCGCCCGCAGGACCGGGCACGGCGTCTCCTGCGGGCGCGGATCGCGCTGGAGCAGGACCGCCCGGCCGACGCCCTGGCAGAGGTCGCGGCGCTCGACGGCGAAGAGGCCGGCCTGCTGCGCGCCGAGGCGCTCGCCCTGAGCGGGGATCACGAGGCGGCGCGTCGGCTCTTCGCCGCCCACGACGCGGCGCGCGGTGCGGATCGCGCGGCGCTGCATTCGGGCCTGGCAGTGGCGCTGGCCGGGGCCGAGGCCCCGCCGCTGCGCGCCATGGGCAGCCTGCTTGCGCAGGCACCGCCCGCCGCGGCGGCGGCGGAGGGTGCGCACGGGATCGGCGCGCATCGCGCGTTGCTGGCGCAGAGCCTCCGGTTGCGCGACGCGACGGCGCAGTTGCTCGCGGCCACGCCCGGGCGGGCCGCCGCCCCGGAGCCGGACGCCGCGCGGTAACGGGCGCATCGCGGCTAACCGAATCTCAACCCTCGCCGTGCAGGCTCGCCGCACCGCATCCGCGCCCGTCGCGCGCCGCTTTCCGGAGGTCCTGAATGCCCGCAGCCCGCCCGCACGTCTCGCCTGCCGCCGCGCGCGCCGCCCGATGCCGCGACTGACGCGCGCGCAGCTGTTCCAGCCGACGGTGCTGCTGGCGCTGGCGCTGATGGCGATCGTCGTGATGATGATCCTGCCGGTGCCGTCCTGGGTGCTCGATATCGGGCTGGCGGCGTCCTTCGCGCTGGCGATCCTGATCTTCACCGTCACGCTTTTCATCGAGCGCCCGCTCGATTTCTCTTCCTTCCCGACGATCCTGCTGGCGTCGCTGATGCTGCGCCTGTCGCTCAATGTCTCGTCGACCAAGCTGATCATCGGCGAAGGTCACAGCGGCACCGGTGCCGCCGGCCACGTGATCGAGGGATTCGCGGATTTCGTCATGGGCGGCAGCGTCTTTCTCGGGCTGGTGGTGTTCGGTGTGCTGCTGATCGTCAATTTCCTCGTGATCACCAAGGGGGCCACGCGGATGGCGGAGGTGGGCGCGCGCTTTGCGCTCGATGCGATGCCGGGCAAGCAGCTGGCGATCGACAGCGATCTCTCGGCGGGGGCGATCTCGCACGAGGAGGCGCGGGAACGCCGCGCGCGCGAGCAGCAGGAGACGACCTTTTTCGGCTCGCTCGACGGGGCCTCGAAATTCGTCAAGGGCGACGCGATCGCCGGGCTGCTCATCACCCTGCTCAACCTCGTGATGGGGCTGGCCATGGGCACGCTCGTCCACGGGATGGCGCTGGGCGAGGCGTTCGAGACCTATGCCATCCTGACGGTGGGAGACGGTCTGGTGACGCAGATCCCGGCGGTGGTGATCTCGATCGCCTCGGCGCTTCTGCTGGCGCGCGGCGGCACACTCGGGGCCACCGACACTGCGATCAGCGAGCAGATCCTGCGCCACCCCTCGGCGCTGGCGACGGTCGCGATCCTGATGGCGCTCTTCGCGCTGGTGCCGGGCCTGCCCTTCCTGCCCTTCATGCTCGGCGCGCTGGCGCTCGGCGCGGTCGCCCTCGCGGGCGCGCGCGCCCTCCGGCGCACGCCCGAGCCCGGGCCGGCGGACGCCGCCCTGCCGCCGCCCGAGCCGTCGATGGGCGACATTCTCGAGCTCGACGACATCCACGTGGAATTCGCCCCCGATCTCATCAACATGGTGCTCGACCCCGGCGAGGGGCTCGATGCGCGCATCGTCAACATGCGCCGCCATGTCGCCACGCGCTATGGGCTGATCCTGCCGGAAATCCGCCTGACCGACGACTCCGCGCTCGCGGCGGGCACCTACACGATCCGCATCCACGGTGTCGAGCAGGCGCGCGCCGCGCTGCGGGCCGACCGCCTTCTCGCCCTCGATCCCGACGCGCATCCCGACCTGCCGCCGGGCGAGGCCGTGCGCGAGCCGGTCTATCAGGCCCCGGCGCGCTGGATCGCCGCCGCGGCGCGGGATCGCGCGGTGCTGGGCGGGGCGACCGTGGTCTCGCCCGGCGAGGTGCTGGCCACCCACCTGCTCGAGGTCATCCGCCGCAACCTTGGCCGCCTTCTGACCATGAAGGCGATGCGGCGGCTGCTCGACGAGATGGTGAACCTGGCCGATGCGGGCCGCGCCGAGGCCAATCGCAAGCTGCTGGAGGAGATGATCCCCGACCGGGTCGCGCCGGACCTGCTGCACGGGGTGCTGCGGCTCTTGCTGGCCGAGCAGGTCTCGATCCGCAACCTGCCGCTGATCATCGAGGCGGCGGCGGAGGGGCGGCAGGGCGGGGCGGGGGCCGAGGCGGTCTGCGAGCATGTGCGCCAGCGGCTCGGGTTCCAGCTGGTCGGAGAGCTTGCCCGCCCCGATGGCACCCTGCCGCTCATCCAGCTGGCCCCGGAATGGGAGGAGCGGTTCCTCGCCCACCAGGTCGAGGCCGAGCGCGGCCGTCCCGACGTGGCGCTGCCGCCCGATCTCTTCAACGCGCTCACCAGCGGCATCGCCGCCGAGGTCAGCGCGGCCATGGAGCGCGGCATCTCGCCCGCCGTCATCACCTCGACGCCGAGGCGCAGGTTCCTGCGGATGGCGCTGGCGGCACGGCAGGTGCGCGCGCCGGTGCTGTCCTTCGAGGAGATCGGAGTCGAGGCGCAACCGGCGCTGGTGGGCGTGGTGGCGGCATGACCGGGCCCGAGGCGCTCATCCGGCTGACGCAGGATCTGCTCTGGCTGCATGCGCTGGTGTTCCTGCGGGTGGCCCCGATGATCGCGCTCTTTCCGGGGTTCGGAGAGAGCGCCGTGCCGGTGCGGATCAGGTTGGGCGTCGCCCTTGCGATGACGGCGATCACCGCCCCGGCGCTTGCTGCCGATGCCGCGCCGCTGCTCGCCGCGCGGGCCGGCACCGCCCCCGCCACCGCATGGCTCATCCTGACCGAGACCGGCATCGGCCTCATGCTCGGCATCGGTATCCGGCTCTTTGTGCTCGCCTTGCAGACCGCGGGCGCGATCGCCGCGCAATCGACCTCGCTCGCGCAGATCCTCGGCGGTGCGAATATCACGCCGATGCCCGCGATCGGCCATCTGCTGGTGACCGGGGCGCTGGCGCTGGCGATGATCCTCGGGCTGCACCTGCGCCTTGCCGAATTCGTGATCGAGAGCTACCGCCTGTTCCCGCCCGCCCGCCTGCCCGCGGCGGCGGGGGTGGCGGCCTGGGGCACCGGACGGGTGGCGCAGGCCTTCGCGATGGCCTTCACGCTGGCCGCGCCCTTCGTGATCGCGTCCATGCTCTACAATCTCACCCTCGGCATCATCAACCGCGCCATGCCGCAGCTCATGGTCGTGTTCGTCGGCGCGCCCGCGATCACGGCGGCGGGGCTGGTGCTGCTGTTCCTTCTCGCACCGGCGATCATCGGCGTCTGGGCGGCGGGGCTGGGCGCGTTTCTCGCCGATCCGGTCGGGGGCGGGTGATGGCCGGGGAGCAGGACGATGGCGACAAGACCCACGAGGCCACGCAGCACAAGCTCGACCGCGCCCGCGAGAAGGGCGAGTTCGCGCGCTCGGCCGATCTCAACACCGCCGGGTCCTACGCGGGCTTCCTGCTGGCGGCGCTCGCCGCCGGTCCCGGCGCGATCGAGCGGGCGGGCGCGCCGATGATGCGCCTGGTCGACCAGCCGGACCGCCTTGCGCCGCTGGTCTTCTCGGGTGGGCCGGGGCTGGCCGCGCTGGGCGGGCTGCTGCTGGCGGTGGGGGTGGCCCTGTCGGTCTTTTTCCTGTTGCCCGCCGCCGCGGCGCTGCTGTCGGTGGTGGCGCAGCGCAGCCTCGTCTTCGCCCCCGCGCGCCTCGAGCCAAAGCTGTCGCGGATCAGCCCGGTGGAGAACGCGAAGAACAAGTTCGGGCCGAGCGGGCTGTTCGAATTCGCGAAGAGCGCGGTCAAGCTCGCCGCGTTCTGCCTGCTTCTGGGGCTGTATCTCGGCGGGCAGGTGCCGCGCATCGCCGCGACGCTGCATGCCGCGCCCGGGCAGATCGGTGCGGTGATGTCGCGCATGTCGGTCGAGTTTCTCGCGGTCGTGGTGGTGCTGGCGCTGGTGATCGGCGCGGCCGACCTCTTGTGGCAGCGATTCGATCACGCCCGGCGTCAGCGGATGTCGCACAAGGAGGTGCGCGACGAACACAAGGAACAGGAGGGCGACCCGCACATGAAGCAGCAGCGCCGACAGAGGGGCATGGAGATCGCGGCGGGGCGCATGATGGAGGATGTACCGGGGGCCGACGTGGTGATCGTCAACCCCACCCACTACGCGGTGGCGCTGCGCTGGAGCCGGGCGCCGGGTGCGGCCCCGGTCTGTGTGGCCAAGGGGGTCGATCACCTGGCGCTGCGCATCCGCGCGCTGGCCCGCGAGAGCGGCGTGCCGGTGCATCACGACCCGTCGGCCGCCCGCGCGCTGCATGCCGAGACCGAGATCGGCCAGGAGATCGACCCGCGCCATTACCGCGCGGTGGCCGCCGCCATCCGCTTTGCCGATGCGATGCGCCGAAAGGCGCGGCATTTCGGATGACGCGCGCGCGCGCCCGGGCGCTCTGTGCGCTGACCGATGCGCTGCACCAGCGGGCGATGGCGCGGCTTTGCGCCCTGCGCGACGAGGAGGCACGGCTGCGTGCGGCGCTCGCCCGGCTCGATGCGCAGGCGCGCGCGGCGCGCGGCCTGCCGCAAGAGGCGCTCGGGGGTATGCGCGGGATCGGGGCCGACATTGCCTGGCAGGGCTGGCTGGCGCGGCACCGGGCCACGGTGCAGGCCGAGCTTGCGCGCGTTCTGGCGCGCAGGGAACAGGCGATGCCCGCGCAACGGCGCGCCTTCGGCAAGGC
>CAJXKX010000185.1 GCA_913055965.1 uncultured Roseovarius sp. | reverse complement strand
GGGGCGAGCGCGACGGCCCGGCCCTGCGCGCGGCGCTGACGGCCCACGCCGATGTGCGCGAGGTGGCGCTCTGCACCTACGCGCTGCCTGCGCACGGGGTCGGGCTCTACGCCTTCGTCGAGACCGGGCTCGACATGGCCGCGCTGCGCCGCCTCGCCCCCGAGCCGCAGCCCGACCTGATCCAGCCGGTCACGGCCCTGCCACGCCACCCCGACGGCACCCCGCGCCTCGACGCGCTCAGCCTCGTCGCCGCCAACCGCCTCGACGAGGTGCAGGCGCTGATGACGCGCGAGCCGGACCTCGCCACGGCGCTGCGCCCCATCGTCGCCGGGCGGCTCAACCTCACGGACCGGGTGCTGAAGCGGTAGCGCGCCGCACCGCCGCACCGACGGAATACCGACAGAATACCGACGCGCTACAGCCCCCTGATTCAGGCACCTCAGAACGGCGCCTTGGCGCGGAATTTCACCCCCGCCCCGCCATCCGGATGGCGCAGCCGCAGCTCTTCCGAATGCAGCATGAGCCGCGGAAAATCCCGCGCCTTTCCAGTGGCATAGAGCGGATCACCCAGGATCGGATGCCCGAGGCTCAGCATGTGCACGCGCAGCTGATGGCTCCGCCCGGTCAGCGGCATCAGCCGCACCCGGCTCTCCCCCTCGCCCTGCCGCAGCACCCGCCACCCCGTCACCGCCCCCCGCCCCGTCTCGTGACACACCTTCTGACGGGGGCGGTTGGGCCAGTCCGCGGCGATGGGCAGATCGACCGTGCCGGTCTTGGGCGACAAGGCCCCAAATACCCGTGCCACATAGCTTTTCTTCACCTGCCGCTTCTCGAATTGCAGCCCCAGGTGCCGCTGCGCATGGGGGCTGAGGCCAAACACCATCACCCCCGACGTGTCCCGGTCCAGCCGGTGCACCAGCAGCGCGGTGGGAAACGCCTCCTGCACGCGGGCGAGCAGGCAATCGGCCAGGTCTTCCCCCTTGCCAGGCACGCTCAGCAGGCCCGCGGGCTTGTTCACGACCAGCAATTCGTGGTCGGCGTGCAGGATGTCGAGCGGCGTGTCGGGGGGGCGATAATCGGACATGGGCGCGGCATATACCACCGTGCCGCCCGGCGCCAGCGGGCGCGTTTCAGCCGGTGATCGCGGCCAGCACCCGGTCGGTATGCGTATACGTCAGCCCGTGCCCGGCATCCGTGATAACCTGTTGATCGGCTTGAGGATTCACCCCTTCCAGCCGCGCCTTGCGCGACAGCGGAATGATCGCATCTTCCGCGCCCCAGATCGCCCGTACCGGCACGCCCGCTGCCGCGATCGCCGCATGGGCGGGGCCAAGATCCTCGGTCAGAATCCCTGCCATCGACCGCGCCACCGCCGGCACGAAACCGCGCCAGCGCAGTTCCGCCTGTTGTCGGTCGACGATCCCCGGCACCGTTGTCGGCAGTGCGCGTTCGGCTTCGCAGCCCCGGCGAAAACTCACGGGAAAGGCGGCAAGCATCAGCCATCGCCCCAAAACGCCGCCCCGCGCCACCAGCCGCGCGACGCGCCCCAGATCGTGCCCCAGCCCGGCGGGTGCGATCAGCACCAGGCCGCGCAGCCGGTCGGGATGCCGGGCGGCGAAACACGTCGCGATCGCCCCGCCCATCGAGTAACCGATAAGCGTCACCGGCCCGTCAATCCCTTGATCGGCAAGCAATTCCTCCAACTGCCCGACGAAGAACGCCGAGCCCTGCGCGCCCCCGGGCCGGTCGGAATGGCCCCGCCCGTAGAGGTCATAGGTCAGCACCCTCCGCCCCCCGGCCACCAGCCCGGGCACCAGCCCTTCCCAGACGAAGGAAGGGGTGGTCAGCCCGTGCACGCAGACAGTCACCGGCCCGTCCTCCGGCCCGTGCCAGCGGTAATGCGTGCGCCCGCGCGAAAGCCTGGCGAACGCGCCGGGCGCATCGGCCTGCGCACTGTCGATCCGGGGCCGGGCCGCCTCGCGCAGCACCGGTGCCGCCCCGACCAGCGCCAGAAGCGCAAGATCGACCCAGATCACCGAGCCGATTGCCATGCGTCGAGAATGTAGCGGCTTGTCATCAGGTCCAGATGCGCGCCGCCGCCGTTCTTGAACAGCGTGATCTCGTCATCCGAGCGCCGGTGGAACGCCTCCGGATCGTAGAAATCCGCAACGATATCATCGTGCTGGATCGTGCCTGCCGCAAGCGGGATCTCGATCTCGCCGATATGGCCGACGGTGGTCTCCATGCTGTCCACGAAAATCCGCGCGCGCCGCAGCGCCTCGTCGTCGGCCTCGCGCATGTCGGGCCGGTAGGCGCCGATGAGGTCGATATGCTGGCCCGGTTGCAGCCACGCGCCGCGCAGGATCGGTTCGGTCGTCATGGTGGCCGAGGTCACGATATCGGCGGCGCGCACCGCCTCTTCCAGATCGTCGGCCACATCGAGGCCGCCGCAGGCCTCCGCCATTTCCTCGGCGCGGGCGCGGGTGCGGTTCCAGATCGTGAACCCGGCCTCGGGAAAGGCCGCGCGATAGGCCTGCCAGAGCGATTTCGCCACCGTGCCCGCGCCGACGATCAGGATGCGCCGGCTGTCCGGGCGCGCCAGCCGCGTGGCGGCATAGAGGCTGTCTCCGGCGGTCTTCCACTTGGTGACGAGGTGGAAATCCACGATTGCCGCCAGCGTGCCGGTGGCGTCGTCATAAAGGTTCACGCCGCCGTTGATGGTGGGCAGGTCCTGCGCGGCGTTGCCCGGAAAGATGGTGGCGGACTTGACGGCGAGGCCCAGCCCGTCGATCCATGCGGCGCGATTCAGCAGCGTGTCGTCGCCGCGATAGAGAAAGCTGTCGGCGATCTCGGCGCGGGGCCGGTCGTGACCCGCCCGAAGTGCTGCGCACAGGCCCAGCCAGTCCAGCGCGCGCTCGCCCTCGTCAAAGGGGATGATGGTGGGGGGCATTGCGTCTCCTCCTCTCGGTCAGCGGCGATATTTCGGGGCCTTGGCTGTCGCTTTCGAGTCACGCACCGTCTCGCGCCAGAGCAGGTATAGCCCCGACCCGATGATCAGCGCGATCCCGATCCATGCGGTGGCATCCGGCCAGGTGCCGAACACGGTCACGCCCCAGAAGATCGCCATCGGCATGGCGACATATTCGAACGGCGCGGCAAACGCCGCCTCGGACAGCCTGTAGGCCTGGCTGATGAACAGCCCGCCGAACAGCCCCGAGATGCCCAGCACCGCGAGGATCGGATAATCGCCGGTCGCGGGCCAGTCCCAGCCGCGGAACAGGAACTCGAGCGAGGGATGCCCCGACCCGGCAAACCGCCCGTCGCCGATGGCGAGGCCGATGATCACGCTCGCGACGAGAAAGGTGATCTGGATATAGACCGCCATGGTCGCGGCGCTCTCGGTGCCGCCGATACGGCGGGTAAGCATGTGCAGCGTTGCATAAAGGAACGCGGCGGCGATGGGCAGCAGCGATGCCGCCTGAAACGCCGCCGTGCCCGGCTTGACGATGATCAGCACGCCAATGAATCCCACCGCGATCGCCGCCCAGCGGCGCGGCCCCACCGTTTCGTGCAGGAAGATCACCGAGAACACCGTGATCACGAGCGGCGAGACGAAGAAGATCGCCGTGGCATCCGCGATGGGCAGCGCCGCGAGGCCGAGAAACAGGCACATGTTGGCCGCCACCACGCATAGTCCCCGCACGATATGCATCACCGGGCGGCGCGTGCGCAGCACCGCGAACCCGCCTGCGAAGGGCATCACGAGACAGGCGAACACCACCAGCGCCACAAGTGCCCGGATGAATACCACCTGGTGCAGCGCATAGCCGCCCGAGAGAAACTTGATGCCCACATCGTTGATCGAAAAGCACATCACCGCCGCCAAGGCATAGGCGGCGCCGATCAGGTTCGCGCGCTGAACGGTCGCGGAGGTCATGGGTATCCGGGGCTTGCCGTCTGTTCCCCGTACATGAGCCGACCGTCCGCCCAATGTAAACCCCCGCGCCGGTTTCGCCGGTGTCAGCGCCTGCGCGTTCACCGGCGCGGAATGAGCGCCCGGGCAATGGCCCCGGATGGGGCAAACGCTTGTTAGACAGGCGATATCGCGGCATGTTGCGCGTGTCCGGTGATCAGTGGGGAGCAAACAGGCGGCAACGGAAGGGGGAGATCATGTTCGCAGAGGGGGGCGTGTTTTCCGCCGAACAGCTGGTTCTGGTCGGTGCGGTCGTGCAGACGGCGGCGATGCTGTTTCGCCACCAGATCCTCCTGCGCGTGACCTTCATCATCGGCGCTGCGATCTATGTCTGCTTCTACCTGCTGGTCCTGCCCTATCCGCTCTGGGAGGCGGCCATCGCGAGCATCGCCATGGCGCTGGCGACCTTCTACGGGCTGGTGGTCATTCTCGTCAGCCGCTCGCGGCTTGTCATTCCGGCGCGGCTGGCCGATCTCTACGACCGGCTGGGCGGCATGGAGCCGGGCGATTTCTGCGCGCTCATGCGGGCAAGCGCCCGTCGTCGCGAGGCGGCGGAGACCGAGACCCTCCCCCTCGAAGGCGCGGTGCCCGACAAGCTGTACTTCGTCGAATCCGGCCGCATGTGGGCCGACGAGAAAGCGCAGCGATTCACTCTGCCGTCCGAGGTATTCATCGGCGAGGTCGCCTTTCTGACCGGTCAGCCCGCCTCCGCCACGGTTCGGGTGGCGCGGGGGGCGCGGCTCGTGGAGTGGGATGCGGAGACGCTCAAACGCCGGATCCAGCGCAACGCGCGGCTGAGGCTCGCGCTCGAAGCCCGGATTGCCGAGGATCTGGCGGGCAAGGTCGCCCGCGCGGTCAATTCCGAATCCTGAGGCGGGTACATCGCCGGGCAGTATCCGCTCAAGCCCCGGATCGCCCGGCTGCGCGCATCGCCCGCTCCAGCGCGTCGAGAAACCGCGACCGGTCCGCCTTGGTGAATGCCTTGCCGCCGCCCTGCCGGAACGGGTCGGCGGCGCGCAGGTCGGCCATCAGGTCGCGCGTGGCAAGCACGTTGCCGATATTCGCGCGCGTCAGCGCCTCGCCGTTATGCTTGAGCACGACCGCCCCCGCCTCGACGCATTTCGCCGCCAGCGGGATGTCGCCCGTCACCACCACGTCGCCCGGCCCCGCACGCTCCGCGATCCACATGTCGGCCACATCCGCGCCCTGCGCGACGATCACCGTCTCGACAACCGGATTGC
>CAJXKX010000184.1 GCA_913055965.1 uncultured Roseovarius sp. | reverse complement strand
ATGAAGCCCGTCTGGGATCAGTTCGAGGGCGATGTCGGGCAGGACAATATCGACGCCGCCGTGGCGTCGAACACCAGCTCCTGATCGGCATGGCCAAGGCGAGGCGCGCGCCCGCGCGCCTCGCCCTCCGGGCGGCCGGGCATCCGCCCCCGCCCCCCCTCTCATCCAAAAGCAACGGGAACCGGGACGATGCAGCACAAGACCGGGCTGATCGACCAGATCGAGGAAACGGCCATCGCCATCCTCCTCGGGCTGATGACGATCGTCACCTTCGCCAACGTGATCGCGCGCTACCTCTTCAACTCGAATATCCTCTGGGCGCTCGAACTCACCGTTTTCATGTTCGGCTGGCTGGTGCTTCTGGGCGCGTCCTACGCGGTCAAGAAACACGCCCATCTCGGCGTCGACGCGATCCTCAACATGCTCGCGCCGCCCGCGCGCCGGGTGCTCGCGCTGATCTCGGTCGGCGCGTGCCTGCTGTTTTCGCTGCTGCTGCTCAAGGGCTGCTACGATTACTGGGCCGTCTTCGCCGACCTGCCCCCCACCTCGGGGCGCTGGTTCCCGACCGGCTTCGACATGGATGCCCGCAGCCAGAGCTTCTACGAGGTGCAGGACGTGCCGATGGTCAGCGTCTTCCGCTTTCTCGAGGACCTGATCAATTACGGCGACGAGTACGAGAAACTGCCCAAAGTCGTGCCCTACACGATCCTGCCGCTGGCGGCGCTGCTGCTGGTGCTGCGCTTTGCGCAGGCTGCGGTGGCGATCTGGCGCGGCGAGGCCGACCGGCTCGTGGCCAGCCACGAGGTCGAGGACGAGCTTGACGAGATCCGCGCCGGTCACGCGCGCGACGCGAACGGAGGGTCCGACTGATGGACGTGTTGTTTCTCTTCTCGATGGTGATCGGCCTGCTGCTGATCGGCGTGCCCATCGCCGTCTCGCTCGGGCTCAGCTCGACCATCTTTCTGCTGATCTATTCCGAAAGCTCGCTCGCCTCGGTCGCGGGCACCCTGCTCGAGGCGTTCGTGGGCCACTACACCCTGCTCGCGATCCCGTTCTTCATCCTCGCCTCGGCCTTCATGACCACGGGCGGCGTGGCGCAGCGGATCATCCGCTTCTCCATCGCCTGCGTCGGGCACCTGCCGGGCGGGCTCGCGATCGCGGGCGTGTTCGCCTGCATGCTCTTTGCAGCGCTCTCCGGTTCCTCGCCAGCAACCGTGGTGGCCATCGGCACGATCGTCATCGCGGGCATGCGGCAGGTGGGCTATACCAAGGAGTTCGCGGCCGGCGTGATCTGCAACGCGGGCACGCTCGGCATCCTCATCCCCCCCTCCATCGTGATGGTGGTCTATGCCGCCTCGGTCGATGTGTCGGTCGGACGGATGTTCCTCGCCGGTGTCATTCCGGGGCTGCTCGCGGGGCTGATGCTGATGACCACGATCTACGTCATCGCCCGCGTGCGCAACCTGCCCAAGGGCGACTGGCAGGGCTGGGGCGAAATCTGGGCCTCGGGGCGCGAGGCGGGCTGGGGCCTGTTCCTTATCGTCATCATCCTCGGCGGCATCTATGGCGGCATCTTCACGCCCACAGAGGCGGCGGCGGTGGCGGCGGTCTATTCCTTCTTCATCGCCTGCTTCATCTACCGCGACATGGGGCCGCTCGCGACCTCCGGCGCGGGCAGGAACACCAGCCTCCTGCGCAAGCCCTGGGCCGTCGTCACCGCCTTCGTGCATCCCGACACCAAGAAGACGCTGTTCGAGGCGGGACGGCTGACGGTGACATTGCTCTTCGTGATCGCCAACGCGCTCATCCTCAAGCACGTCCTGACCGACGAGCAGATCCCGCAATCCATCGCCAACGCAATGCTGTCGGCGGGGTTCGGCCCGGTGATGTTCCTGATCGTGGTCAACGTGATCCTGCTGATCGGCGGGCAATTCATGGAGCCCTCGGGCCTCCTGGTGATCGTGGCGCCGCTGGTCTTTCCCATCGCCATCGAGCTTGGCATCGACCCCATTCACCTCGGGATCATCATGGTGGTGAACATGGAAATCGGGATGATCACGCCGCCCGTCGGCCTCAACCTCTTCGTCCCCTCCGGCGTGGCGGGGATGCCGATGATGGCGGTGGTGCGCGCCGCGCTGCCCTTCCTCGCGGTGCTCTTCGTGTTCCTGATCATCGTGACCTACGTGCCGTGGATATCCACCTTCCTGCCCAACACCTTCATGGGGCCGGAAATCATCACGCGCTAGACGCCCCCCATCGGGGACCGACGCGGCGGGGGCCCGGGCCTCCGCCGCGTGCCGTTCCGGCACTTGGCAACCGCCCGGCGGCGCGCTACCTGCCTCTCCGCGACAGGCGGAGCCTTTACCGGGCGGGGTTTCGCCGCTACCCATGCCCGGCAACCGACAGGGAGAGCCTCGTGACTGTGACCGGCACCATCGTGGATCGCGAGGATTTCCTGGCCGCCATGCGGCAGGTCGCGGCGACCGTGACCGTGGTCACCACCGACGGGGCGGCGGGGCGCGCGGGCGCCACGGTCAGCGCCTTCACGTCGCTCTCGGCCGATCCCCCCTCGGTGCTCGTGTGCCTGCGCGCCGACAGCCGGATCGCGCGTACCGTGCTGGAAAACCGCGCCTTCTGCGTCAACGTCCTGCCCGAGGACGCGGTCGAGGTGGCGCGTGCCTTTGCCGGGCCCTCGCCCGACGACCCCGCCGAGCGCTTTCGCGGCCTCGCCATCACCGCCGGGGCGCACGGCCCGCTCTTGCCGCGCGCCACCAGCTTTGCCTGCACGCTGAGCGAGCACCTGCACCACAACACCCACACGATCTGCATCGGCGCGGTGCGCGCGCTTTCGCTCGCCGAGGGCAAGCCGCTCGCCTATCTCGGCGGCGATTTCCACCGCGTGCGCCCGCACGGGGACTGAGTACCGCGCGGGGACGCGCGAGGACTGAATACCGCGCGGGGACGCGCGAGGACCGAGCGCCGCGCGCCCCCTTCACCGCTCGGGATCGTCGAGGAACGCACGCAGAACCGCGCGACGCTCCTCCGGGCTGCGCCTCGGATAATCGAAGTAAGTCCGAAGCATTCTGCGGCGCACCGCGACAAGTTCGGTCTTGTCGGGATCGTCATCGGGCAGCGCCTCGGCCTCGTGCAGCGCCTCCGCATAGGCCTCGCGGCACATCTCGTCCGGCGGCTCGACCAGCATGCCCGGCCTTTCGAGCGCCCGCGCCTCGGCCTCGGCGCGCGCAGCAAGGGCGGCCCCCAGCGCCGCCACGCGCGCCGCGCGATCATAGCGGGTGCAGAGCGGGGCCAGCAGCGCGTCGATCTCCGCCGCAACCTCCGGTCGCGCGGTTTCCATGCGCCTGCAAGCGTCGCGCCACGCATCCGGCACACCCCGCAGCGCCTGCCCGCCCTGCGCCACCGCATCGCGCCGGGGCCATGGCCGGCCCTCCACCTCCGGCACCCCCGCGAAATCCTGCCCGTAAAGCGCCTCGAGAATCGGCTGCCGCATCGCCCTGCCCTCCCTTGCCGACACATGACCGGCATCAGATGGGGGCGCGCATCGTGATCGCCAACCCGCGCGGGCGCGGGCGTGGCCTCTTGCGCCCGCCTGCGGGCGGGTCTAGCACTGCGTCCATGACCGACACCGCCCTCCCCCACGATGACAGCCGCGCCCGCCGCAACGTGATGGTGCTCGTGGGCGCGCAGGCGGTGCTTGGCGCGCAACTGCCGATGATCTTCGTGGTGGGCGGGCTGGCCGGGCAGTCGCTCGCCTCCAACCCCTGTTTCGCGACGCTGCCCATCTCGCTGATCGTGCTGGGCTCGATGCTGTCGGCCACGCCGATGGCGCATATCATGCAGCGCCATGGGCGGCGCGCGGGGTTCTTCCTCGGGGCTCTGTTCGGCGCGGCGGGCGGCGCGGTGGGGGCGTGGGGCCTTTACACGGCCTCGTTCCCGGTGTTCCTGCTGGGCAGCTTCCTGACCGGCGCTTACATGTCGGCGCAGGGCTTCTACCGCTTCGCCGCCTCCGACACGGCGAGCGACGCGTTCCGCCCCAAGGCGATCTCCTACGTGATGGCGGGCGGGCTGCTCAGCGCCATCGTCGGGCCGCAACTCGTGAAACTCACCTCGATGAGCATGGTGATCCCGTTCCTCGGCACCTATCTCGCGGTGATCGCGGTCAACGTGATCGGCTCGGCCCTGTTCCTCGCGCTCGACATCCCCAAGCCCCCCGTCCCGGCGCAGGACGCGCCGCGCGGACGCTCGCGGATGGAATTGCTGCGCACCCCGCGCATCGCCGTGGCGGTGATCTGCGCGACGGTGGCCTATGCGCTGATGAACCTGGTGATGACCTCGACCCCGCTCGCCGTGGTGGGCTGCGGCTTCACCCCCGGCCATGCCGCCGATATCGTCTCGGCGCATGTGCTGGCGATGTATATCCCGTCCTTCTTCACCGGCCACCTGATCGCGCGGTTCGGGGTGGAACGGATCGTGGCGCTGGGCCTCCTTATCCTTGCGGGCGCGGGCGGGGTGGCGCTCTCGGGGGTGGGGCTCGAGAATTTCTTCATCGCGCTCGTCCTGCTGGGGCTGGGCTGGAATTTCGGCTTCATCGGGGCCACGGCGATGCTCGCCGGAGAGCACGCGCCGCATGAACGCGGCCGGGTGCAGGGCATGAACGACCTGATCGTGTTCGGCGGCGTGACCTTAGCCTCGCTCGCCTCGGGCGGGCTGATGAACTGCTCGGGTGGAACGGCGCAGGCGGGCTGGACCGCCGTCAACCTCGCCATGGTCCCGTTCCTCACGCTGGCGGGCGGCGCGCTCATCTGGCTGGCGCTGCGCCCCCGCGCGGCCTGAGCGCTGGCGGCAAGCGCCGGATCGGGGTATTTTGACCAAGAAGAAACCGGGAGGGCGCGCGCATGATCCGGGAGATTTGGCACAGCTACCGCCGCCTGCCGCTCTGGGTGCAGCTGTGGGTGGCCGTTATCCTCGTGCCGGTCAACGCCGCGTCGCTGGGCTTCGTGGCAGAGCCGCTGGGCGGCTGGATCGCCGCGATGGCGGTGGGGGCGATGCTGATCAACGGAGGGTTGATGCTGGCCGAGCGCGGGTTCTCGCGCGCGATGGCGCTGCCGCATGTGGCGATCTGGACACCGATGCTGGGGCTGGTGGTCTGGCTGCTGGCGCAGGAGATCGCGGCGGGGTATCGCGCCTACCTGCTGATCCTGCTGGCGGTCGATGCGG
>CAJXKX010000183.1 GCA_913055965.1 uncultured Roseovarius sp. | reverse complement strand
CGAGGAGTTGCGGCTCGCCGTCGATTGGGAGGAGTGCGCGCGCTACGGGGCCTCGGTCGGCTCTTGGCCCGCCTTTCCCGACAGCGCCGAGGCACTCGCCTATCTCAAGCGGCATTACCGGATGATCGTGCTGTCGAATGTCGACAACCGGAGCTTTGCCGGTGCCGCCCAAAAGCTCGGCATCGACTGGGATGGGGTGTTCACGGCCGAGGATATCGGCAGCTACAAACCCGCGCAGCGCAATTTCGACTACCTGCTCGAAGGGATCGCGCGCATGGGAATCGAAAAGCGCGCGCTGCTGCACACGGCCGAAAGCATGTTCCACGATCATGTGCCGGGCCGCGCGAACGGGCTGGACAATGCCTGGATCTACCGCCGTCACGCCAAGACGGGATTCGGCGCGACGATGGATCCGGGCAAGCTGGCCGAGACGACGTTCCGCTTCAATTCGCTGCGGGAAATGGCCGAGGCGCATGAGAGCGGGCAGTTGTGATCACCCAATGGACCGTCCGGACATGGCAGAGACCGGGCGGCCCGACCACCAACCAACAGGAGACGGAAAAATGAACAGAATTCTGACCTTTGCCGCGGTTGCGGGCCTCATGGCGGGCACGGCCACGGCGCAGACCAGCTTTATCGCCAACAGCTTCTATGACGGCGCGGTGCCGATGTCGGGCGAGGGCTATATCCAGTGGGCCGACCTCGTGAAGGATCTGTCGGATGGCGATCTCGTGCCCGAGGTGTTCACCGGGACGGTGCTGCTGGCGCCGCGCGCGGCGCTGCAGGGCATCCAGGACAACGTGGTGCAGGTCGCGCACCATGCCGCGATCTACACACCCTCCGACCTGCCGGTGTCCAACGCGGTGCAGGAACTCGGCTTTGCCTATTCCGATCCCGTGACGGCGATCTTTGCCGTCACCGATTTCTCGATGAACAACGAGGTGCAGTTGCAGGAGTGGAAGGACAAGGATGTCGTCTATCTCGGCGCCTATGCCACGCCCGCCTATGTGCTGATGTGTTCGAGCCCGGTGCGCAACCTCGAAGAGATGAAGGGCAAGCGCATCCGCACCGCCGGATCGGCCGTGTCCATCTGGGTCGAGGAAGCGGGCGGCATTCCCGTCAACGTTCCTTCGAGCGAGATGTATACCGGGCTGGAGCGGGGCAGCCTCGACTGCGCCACCAATGCCGCGAGCGACCTGGTGGACCGGTCGCTGCTCGAGGTGGCCGAGCACACCACGCTTCTGTCGACGGGCATGTACTGGTCCGGGCCGCAATGGGGCTACAACCCGGATTTCTGGGCCGGTCTCACCCCCGATCAGCGCGCGGTGCTGATGGAAGCCTCGGCGCGGTCGATGGCGCGGATGGTGATCGCCTATAACTCCAAGGTCGATGCCGGGCTCGAAGCCTCGAAGGCGGCGGGTGGCAACATCTACGAGCCGGAGGCCGATCTCGTCGCCCATGTCAGCGAGTTCCGCGACCGCGCCACCGCCTCTGCCGTCGACAAGGCGGGGACGGATTTCGGCGTCGCCGAACCGCAGGCGCTGATCGACGATTTCGTCGGCACGATGCAGAAATGGTCGGACCTGCTCGACGGCGTGGACACCAGCGACGAGGACGCCCTGACCGCGCTTGCGATGCAGGAGATTTTCAGCAAGATCGATCCTGCGACCTACGGCGTCGAATGACGCGGCGACGGGCCCGCCATGGCGGCGGGCCCGCGCGATGACCGGGATCCAGCGGGGGTATCGCGATGCGGCTTGTCCATGGGGTGATCCGTTGGCTGAACATCGCAGGCGTGACGGCCGCCTGTCTCGTCATGCTGCTGATGATGGCGCATATCACGCTGGATGTCGGCGTGCGGTACTTCGTCAACGGGCAGATCGTCGGCACGCTCGAATGGGTCTCGTTCTATTACATGGTGGCGCTGGTGTTTCTCGCGCTGGGCTATGTCGAGATGAAGAACGAGAATATCCGCGTCGATCTCTTCGTGCAGATGATGCCGCAGGGCGTTCAGTTCGTGCTCTATCTCTTTGCCTGCGGTCTCGGGCTGATCTTCTTCGGGATGCTGTTCTGGCAGTCGCTGTCCGACGCCATCCGCGCGACACAGCGCGCCGAAGAGGCGATGAGCAATTTCAGATTCCTGATCTGGCCCGCGCGCTGGGCCTTGCCGATCGGGTTCGCGGGTGTGCTGCTCGCCATTCTCGGAAACCTGCTGCGCTCGATATCGACGCGCAGGGCGCTTTGATGTCGCGCCTCGAACCGGCTGTGGAGGCCATTGCATGAGCAATCTCGAAGTCGGAATCGCGGGGGTCGTCATCGCCCTCGTGCTGATCGCGATCCGCATTCCGATCGGGCTGGCCCTCGGGCTCGTGTCGATCGTCGGCATTTCCATCATGTTCAACATGAACGTGGCCTGGGGCATGATCTCGGCCACGCCCTTCGACTATGTCGGCCAGTGGGAATTGTCGGCCGCGCCGATGTTCCTGCTGATGGGCTTCATATGCTCGTCGACCGACATGACGCGCGGCCTCTTCCTGTCGCTCAGGCTGTATCTCGCGCGGCTGCCGGGCGGGCTTGCGATCACCTCGGTCGGGGCCTGCGCGTTCTTCGCCGCGGCCTCCGGGTCTTCGGTCGCGACGGCGTCGGCGATGTCGCGGATGGCGGTGCCGGAAATGCTCAAGAACGGGTATGACCGGGGCCTCGCGACCGGCACCATCGCCGCCTCGGGCACGCTCGGATCGCTGATCCCGCCTTCGGTCCTGCTCATTCTCTACGGGGTCTATGCGCAGGTCTCGGTCGGCCAGTTGTTCATGGCCGGGTTCCTGCCCGGCCTGATCTCGGCGCTGATCTACATCGCGATGATCATGATCCGCGTCAAGCTTCGTCCCGAACTGGCCGGAGCCGTGCGGATCGACCCGACGCCCGAGGAGCGGCGCGCGGCGCTGCGCGATGTCTGGCCGTTGCCGGTGCTGATCCTCGTGGTGCTGGGCGGCATCTTCACCGGCACCTTCTCGCCCACGGAGGCGGGCGCGCTGGGGGCCTTCGCGGCGCTGCTGATCGCGTTGGTGCGGCGCAAGCTGACCCGCGCCGCGCTGTTCGAGGCGGTGACGCAGGCGGTGGTCTCGACCGCCTCCATCTTCATCATTCTGATCGGCTCGCTGTTCTTCACGCGCTTTCTCGCGCTGTCGGGCGTGCCGCGGGCGTTTACCGAGGCGATCCTGTCGGTCAGTTCGGAAACGTGGTGGATCCTGTTCGCGGTGGCGGTGATCTTTCTGGTGCTGGGCATGCTGATCGACAGTATCGGGCTGCTGCTGCTGACCCTGCCGATCCTCGTGCCGCTGATCAACGAGGCGGGGATCAACCCGGTCTGGTTCGGGATCATCGTGATCAAGCTGCTCGAGGTCGGATTGATCACGCCGCCGATCGGGCTCAACGTCTACATGATAAACGGGGCGCTCAACAATCTCGTCACCTTGCCCGAGATATTCCGGGGCATCACCTGGTTTCTCGTGATGGATATCCTGACGCTCATTCTGCTGATCGCCTTCCCGATCCTGACGCTGTGGCTGCCGTCCATGGCGTATTGACCGATGCGTGCGGTTTGGTTCAGAAGCAGGGCGTCATGACCGGCACGAGTAACGACACCAGGCGCCAGGACAAGCCCGCGCAGGCCCGCAGTATCGCGATGCGCGAAAAGCTGATCGAGGCCACGCTCGACGTGATCCACGATCGCGGCTACCGCTCGGCGTCGACGCCCGAATTCGCCAGCCGGGCCGGGGTGTCGCGCGGGGCGCTGCTGCACCATTTCCCGACCCGGTCCGATATCATCATCGCCGCGATGGAGCGGCTTCTCGGGGATGGCACCCGCGAAATCCGCGCGGTGGCCGAAAAGGCGGCCCGCCAGGAGGTGGGGCTCGAGGAATTCGTCGAATTCCTGTGGGAGTTGTTCTCGGGGCGGTTCTTCTACATCTCGCTCGAATTCATCAACGAGGCGCGCACCGATCCCGACCTGCGCGCCCGGATGATGCCCGTGGTGCGCGATTTCCACGCCGCGCTGGACAGTATCTGGGTCGAGTTCGAGAAACAGGAAGCGGACGCGCCGCGGCGCATGGGCGTTGCGCTCAACCTGACGGTCTGCCTCGTGCGCGGGATGGGCGTGCAGACGGTGCTCAAGAACGACCCGGCCTATTTCGCATCGCTTCTCGAAGCGTGGAAGGCCATCCTGCCGGTGCTGATCGAGGGCCGCTACCCGCCCGCGCCGCACTGAGCGACGGGGCGCGGGGGCCGCGGCTATTCGCGGAACGCCTTTGCGAGATAATCGGTGAACGGCTTGACCAGGTAGGCGAGCGGCGTGCGGTCCGCGGTGCGGATGAAGGTCTCGACCGGCATGCCGGGCACGAGGCGCACGTCGGGGGGCAGGCGATCGGCCTCGCCGGGGTCGAGCACCACCTCGGCACGGTAGTAGCTGGCGCGTGTCGCCTCGTCCTCGAACGCGTCGGCCGATATCTGCGTGACATGACCGCGCAATTCCGGCGTGGTGCGCTGATCGAGCGCCGAGAAGCGCAGCGTCACCTGCTGCCCGACATGCAGCTTGTCGACATGGATCGCCTCGACCCGCGCGTTCACCACCAGCGGGCGGTCCTGCGGGATGAGAAACAGCAGCGGGTCGGCGGGGCGGATGACCGAGCGCTGGGCGAAGACCCGCAGGTCATAGACGATGCCGGGCAGCGGCGCGGTGATCTCGAGCCGGGACATCCGCTCTTTGAGGGCGCGGCGCTGTTCGCGCAGTTCCAGTTCACGGAACTGCAGGTCGCGCAGGGTGGTGATGGCCTCTTCGCGGCGGTCGGTGCCAAGCTGCAGGATCTCGATCTCGATCTCGGTGATACGGCCCTCGGCCTGTGCGCGCTGCGCGGCAAGCTCGCCCATCCGTCCGCTGAGCCGCGCGCGCTCCCGCTGCAGGCCGAGCACGCGCGCGGCCTGCGCAAGGCCCCGGTCGAGCAGCGATTGCTGGCTTTCGAGCTCCTGGCCGATCAGGTCGAGCTGTTCGGCCAGCGCCGTGGTTTGCGCGTCGATCCCGGTGATCTGCTCGCGGGTCTGGTCGCGGCGCTTCTGCAGTTGCGCGATGCGCTGTTCGGCGGTTGCGGCGCGGGCCAGAAGCAGGGTGCGCTGGCCCTGCATGAGCGCCGCGGCATCGGGCATGTCGGCGACCATCTGCACCAGAAGGGGGTCGAAATCGAGCGCCTTG
>CAJXKX010000182.1 GCA_913055965.1 uncultured Roseovarius sp. | reverse complement strand
CTCTACCTCGTCATCCTGCTGTACGGCGGCATCTCCAGCACGCAGTACGCCCTCCAGTACAACGAGATCAGCCCCTCGCTGTGGCGCCCGCAGATGGCTCCGATCAAAATCATCATGTGCGTCGGCATCTTCCTCATGCTGCTGCAGGCGACGGCGACGCTGATCAAGGACATCGCCAGACTGAAGGGAGAGCAATGGGGCTATCCCGAATCACCCAGTAGCGACGCCGCGGCGGTCGAGGCGCTGGGGCGCACCGCACTGCGGATCGTCGCCGATATTTCGAAGGAGGACGCGGTGGCGGCCGGCTTCGCCACCATCGCCGAGCGCTTCGGCCGTCTCGACGTGGTCTTCGCCAATGCCGGCATCGATGCCGGTCCCGGTTTCCTGACGCCGGAAGGCGATCGCAATCCGGATGGCGCGATCGACGCGATGGAGGACGAACACTGGGACCGCGTCATCGCGGTGAACCTTTCCGGCGTCTACACGACCATCAAGAACGCCGCGCGCCACATGAAGAAGACCGGCGGTGGCCGCATCATAGTCACCTCGTCTGTCGCAGCCCAGATCAACGAGGCGATCGTCGGCACGCCCTACATGCCGGCGAAGGCGGGGGTCGACCATCTCGTGCGTAACACGGCGATGGAGCTCGGCGCCTTCGGCATACACGTCAACTGCATTTCGCCGGGGCCGTTCATGACGAACATCGCCGGCGGGCGGCTGAAGAACCCGGCAGACCGCGCGGCCTTCGAGGCCGCGCTCGCCGCGTGCCTCGCCCCCCATGCCATCGACCTGATCGCGCTGGCGGGCTTCATGCGCGTGCTCACCGCCGGGTTCGTCACCCCGTGGCAGGGGCGGATGCTCAACATCCACCCCTCGCTGCTGCCGAAATATCGCGGGCTCGATACCCATTCCCGCGCCCTCGCCGCGGGCGATGCCGAGGCGGGATGCACCGTCCACGAGGTCACGCCCGCGCTCGACGATGGCCCGATCCTCGGGCAGGCGCGGGTGCCGGTGCTGCCGGACGATACGGCCGAGAGCCTCGCCGCGCGGGTGCTGGAACAGGAGCACATCCTCTATCCCATGGTATTGCGCCGCTTTGCCGCCGGGGACCGGCACCCGGTCATGCTGCCCTGAGCGGGGCATTTCCTTCGGCGCGTCGCTGCGATATACCGCCCTGCACGGGGCGCGCGGCACCGAGACAGGCGCACCGTGACACCAGAGAGCAGAGGCCAGATGCAGACCATCACCACCACCGAGGCGCTCGCCGCGTTCTGCGAGGCGGCGCGCGCGCATCCCTATGTCACCGTCGATACCGAGTTCCTGCGCGAGCGCACCTATTATTCCCGCCTCTGCCTCGTGCAGCTTGCCATGCCCGGCACCGGCGAGGAGGGAGCGGTGCTGGTCGATCCGATCGCGGGCGGCGAGGCGCTGTCGCTCGCGCCGCTCTACGATCTCTTTCGCGACCCGTCCGTGGTCAAGGTGTTCCACGCCGCGCGGCAGGACCTCGAGATTTTCGCTGTCGCCGAGGGCGTGATCCCCGCGCCGCTCTTCGACACGCAGGTGGCGGCGATGGTGTGCGGTTTCGGCGATCAGGCGGGGTACGAGACGCTTGTGCGCAAGATCGCCCGCGCCTCGGTGGACAAGAGTTCGCGCTTCACCGACTGGTCGCGCCGCCCGCTGTCGGACGCGCAGAAATCCTACGCGCTGGCCGATGTCACGCATCTGCGCCAGATTTACGAACACCTTGCGGCCAAGCTCGAAAAGACCGGGCGCAGCGCGTGGGTCGAGGAAGAGCTGCGGACGCTGGCCGATCCCGAGACCTACCGCACCGATCCCGCCGAGGCGTGGCGGCGTCTCAAGACCCGCAACACAGCGCCGCGGTTCCTGGGCATCCTGCGCGAACTGGCGCGGTTCCGCGAGGAGTATGCGCAGGCGCGCGATGTGCCGCGCAGCCGCGTCTACAAGGACGACGCGCTGCTCGAACTGGCCGCGACCAAGCCGCAATCGCATCAGGATCTGGGCCGCGCGCGGCTGCTCTTGCGCGAGGCGCGCAAGGGCGAGATCGCCGATGGCATCCTCGCCGCGGTCAGGGCAGGGCTCGACTGCCCGCAAGAGGACCTGCCGCGCCTCGCCCCCGAAACCCACGGCAAGGCACAGGCCAACCCGGCCATCGCGGACATGCTGCGCGTGCTCCTGAAGGCGCGCAGCGACCAGAGCGGCGTCGCCGGGCGGCTCCTGGCCAGCGCCGCCGATCTCGACCATCTGGCGGCGGGCGGGCGCGACGTGCCCGCGCTCTCGGGCTGGCGGCGCGAGGTGTTCGGCGAGGATGCGCTGCGCCTCTGCCGGGGCGAGATCGGCCTCGTGGTGCGCGGCGAGGAAGTGGCGGCTGTGCCGCTCTGACGCCCGGCGCGGGCCGCGCGGACCCTCAGCCCTTCATCAGCGCGGGCAGATCGCCCGTGAGCCCCGCCGCCTCGCGGATGAAGCCCCGGCGCAGGGCGGGCATGTGCGACAGCGCGCCCATGCCGAGATCGCGCGCCGCCCGCAAGAGCGGATTGTCATTGGAAAACAGACGGTTGGTGAGGTCGGTGGCCACCGCGAGCGTCGCGGTGTCGAAGCGCCGCCATTGCTGGTAGCGGGCGAGCACGTCGGCGGCGGCGATATCCTCGCCCCGGCGGCTGGCCTCGGTCATCACCTGCGCCAGCGCCGCCACGTCGCGCAAGCCGGCATTCAGGCCCTGCCCCGCGATCGGGTGCATGCCATGGGCGGCGTCGCCCACGAGGGCGAGGCGGGGAGCCGTAAAGCTCTGTGCCACGGTGAGCGAGAGCGGGTAGGTGTAGCGCGTGCCGCGCAGCTTGATGTCGCCCAGGAAATCGCCAAAGCGCGGGCGCAGCACCTCCATGAAGTCGGCGTCGGGCAGGGCGGCGAAACGGGCCGCGGTCTCGTCGGTCTCTGACCAGACGATCGAGCTTACGTTGCCCGGCAGCGGCAGGATGGCAAGCGGCCCCGGCGGCATGAAGAACTGATGCGCGATGCCGTGATGGGGCAACGCGTGCTCGATGGCCGCGACAAGCGCGGTCTGGCCATAGCCCCAGCCGGTGCGCCGGATGCCCGCGCGCCGGGCGGTGCCCGAGGCGCGCCCGTCCGCCCCGATCAGAAGCCGCCCGCGCAGCACCTTGCCCGAGGCGAGGGTGACGGTCACGCCGGTCTCGTCCACCTCCTGCGCGGTGACGCGATCGCCCGAAACCTGCGCGATGCGCGGCTCCGCGTCCATCGCGTCGAGCAGCGCGCGGCGCAGGAAGCGATCCTCGAGCATCTGGCCCATCGGCCCTTCCTCGATCTCGGCATGGTCGAAATGCAGGAAGAAGGGCGACGGGCCCTCGCCCGCGCGCCCGTCCGAGACCTTGATTTCCAGCATCGGCTGGGCGTTTTCCGCCACCCGCTCCCAGAGCCCGAGGTTGCGCAACAGCCGCACCGAGGCGAGCGCCAGCGCATAGGCGCGCCCGTCGAAACCGGCCTCCTTGCGGGCGGGCTCGGGCAGGGCGTCGATCACGGTCGAGGAAAGCCCCGCCCGGGCCGCGGCGAGCGCCAGCGCCGGGCCGTTCAGCCCGCCGCCGATGATGAGAAGGTCGCTGTCATGCTCCATGCCCTTCAATATGTCGGTGCGCGCGGGATTGTCCATGCGCGGATCGGACGCTAGCAATGGTTTTCGAACCGATGGGGGAGCAGGCGATGCAGGACTGGCTGAGGATGAGCGCGGGCGCGTTGGGGTGTGGGATCGGACGCGGGGAGATCGACCCGGAGGCGCTGACCGACACCTATCTCGCGGCGATCGCGGCCCATCCCCTGCGCGACCGCATCTACAGCGCCGTGACCGAGAGCCGCGCCCGCGCCGAGGCGGCGGCAGCGGCGGCGCGGGCGCGCGCCGGACAGCGGCGCGGGCCATTGGACGGCGTGCCGGTCAGCTGGAAAGACCTCTTCGACAGTGCAGGCGTGGCGACCGAGGCGGGATCGGCGCTGCTCAAGGGCCGCGTGCCCGCGCGCGACGCCGAGGTACTGCGAAATGGCACGGCGGCGGGGCTGGTCTGCCTCGGCAAGACCCATATGAGCGAACTGGCCTTCTCCGGCCTGGGCCTCAACCCGGTCACCGCGACGCCGCCCTGCGTCAACAACCCCGACGCGGTGCCCGGCGGGTCGTCCTCGGGGGCGGCGGCGAGCGTGGCCTTCGATCTGGCCGCCTGCGGGATCGGGTCGGACACCGGCGGATCGGTGCGCATCCCAGCCGCGTGGAACGATCTGGTCGGGCTCAAGACCACGGCGGGCCGCGTCTCGTGCGAGGGGGTGGTGCCGCTCTGCGCGCGGTTCGATACGGTGGGGCCGCTGGCGCGCTCGGTCGAGGATTGCGCCCTGATGCTGGCCGCGCTCGAAGGCGGAAAACCGGCGGATTTGCGCGGTGTGTCGCTGTCGGGGATGCGCTTTGCCGCGCTGCAGACCGTGGTGATGGACGATCTGCGCGAGGCCCCCGAGGCGGGTTATGCCGCGGCCTGCGCCCGGCTGCGCGACGCCGGTGCCATGATCGAGGAGATCGAGGCCCCCGAAGTGGCCGAGGCGATGCCGCTGTCATCGCTGCTATTCGCGGGCGAGGCCTATGGTCTGTGGCGCGACGAGATCGAGGCCGCGCCGGAGAAGATGTTCGCGCCCATTCGCGAGCGGTTTCGCGGCGGGGCTGCGTTTTCCGCCGCCGATTACGTGGACGGGTGGCGCAAGCTGGAGGGGCTGCGCGCGGCCTGGCATGCGCGGGTGGCGGGCTATGACGCGGTGTTGATGCCAAGCGCGCCCAACCTGCCCCCCGATCATGGCCGGCTGATGGAGGACGAGGAATATTACGTCACCGAGAACCTGCTGACGCTGCGCAACACGCGGGTGGGCAACCTGATGGGGCTCTGCGCGGTCACGCTGCCTGCGGGGGTGCCGTCCTGCGGCCTGATGCTGTGCGGCGCGCCGTTCGGCGAGGAGCGGCTGTTGCGCGTGGCGGCTGCGGCGGAGGCGGCGCTGGGTGCGGCGTGAACGATCTGTCGTGGTGCGCGATGGGGGCTGGCCTGTTGCGGTCATTGGGTGAGCCGCGCGTGGGCCCGACCGCGGGTGGGCGCTCCAACGATGGAACGGCGCACTTTATGGTGCCACATCTTTTTGAGTTATCAATAATTTGAGACGTAGAAAAGCGCCCGCCCGGGGGGCGGTCGGGCGCTCGCGCGGCGGTGCCTTGCGGCACCTTGATTCCG
>CAJXKX010000181.1 GCA_913055965.1 uncultured Roseovarius sp. | reverse complement strand
GTTGCTTTTCATGCGTCCTCCCTAACACATTCAGAATTTGGTATATCATAGAACACAAAGGCGTGAGCACACAACATTAAATTCTGATTATTGAATTTGATGTATTCCCGGCCTCACGATTGCCCCTGTTCAGTCGGTTTTCGCAGCGGCGCGCTCGGCGATCCTGCGCGCGTGGTAGCGTTGGAAATCCTCATCCGTATCAAGCGCATATCGCTTCTCGTTGACCCATGTCAGCAGGTCGAGCGTGGTCCCTGCCTCGAACGCGCCGGGCATCAGCGCCACCGCTGCCTGCGCCGCGCTCTGCCCCTCGGGCACCTCTTCGGGCAGGAACAGGATCGACGGGGTGAACAAGAGCCCCCACTTGCGCGTCGCCGCCTTCTCGCTGAGTGATTCCCCGTCGAAATCGGTCACCTCGATATCGCCGTGCAGGTTGATCTGCACAACGAAGAAATTCTCGCGCAGATAGGCGTCGATCTCTGGGCGGGGAAAGACCTTCTCGTGCATCCGGGTGCAGTAGATGCAGCCGCGCTGCTCGACGATCAGCATCAGCCGCTTGCCCTCGGCGTTGGCCTCGTCGAGATCCTCGCGCAGGTCCTTGAACGTGTCGCGCATCCAGTCGGTCTTGTGCAGCCCGTCATCGCCAAGCTCAGCCGCCATCACCGGCACCGCCAGCACGAGCGCCGCCACAAGGCTCAGTATCCGTGTCATGTCATCTCCTCCCTAGATTGTCTGAAAGACCGGAAAGGTCTCGAGCATCCATTGCGCGATATGGTTGACGCTGTCGGTCGCGATCAGCACCGCGAACACGATGAGCAGCAGCCCCATCGCCTTTTCCACCACCGGCAGATACCTGCGGAACCGCGCGACAAAGCGCAGGAACGGCCCGATGAAGAGCGCCGCCACCATGAAGGGCGCGGTCATGGCGAGGCCGAAGACCAGCATCAGCCCCAGCCCCTTCATCGCCGTGGCCTCGGTGCTCGCGGTGAACACCACCGCCGTCAGCACGCCGCCCACGCAGGGCGTCCAGCCCGCGGCGAAGGCGAAGCCCACGAGATAGGCCCCCATCACCGACATGCCGCGGGTCTCGCCCGCATCCATCTGGAACACGCGGTTGAGAAAGCCGATGCGGAGAACGCCCAGGAAATGCAGCCCCATCACCAGCACGATCAGCGCCGCCACGATGCGAAACTCGGTCTGATGCGCGCGAAACGCCTGGCTGAGGCCGAACGCCGCCGCGCCCAGCAGCACGAAGACCGTGATGATCCCGGCCGAGAACACCACCGAGGCGGCGAAGGCCCGCGCCCGGACCCCCGGCGGGATCGCCCCTTCCGCCGTCACCGCCGAGACCGACGCGCCCGCCATGTAGCTGAGGTAGAACGGCACGATGGGCAGCACGCAGGGCGAAAAGAACACCACGAGGCCACCCAGAAAGGCGCTCAGCACGGATACGTCCAGCATCGGGGACTCCTGAAAGGTTGCAACGCATTCACATTCAAACTATCATATGTTTTTGAACATCCGTCAATCGGAGCGCCGATGCGCGTGCCTGCCCTCATTCTCGGCCTGATCCTCGCGATCCTGCCCGCCGCGCCGCAGGCGGCGGAATTGCTGATGGTCGAGCGCCACGGCTGCCACTGGTGCGACCGCTGGAACGCCGAGATCGGGCCGATCTATCCCAAGACCGACGAGTCCCTGCGCGCGCCGCTGCGCCGCGCGTTGATCCACGACTTGCCCGAAGACGTGACGTTCACCTCGCGCCCCGTGTTCACGCCCACCTTCGTGCTGATCGACGACAGGCGCGAACTTGGCCGGATCGAAGGCTACGCGGGGGAC
Organism: uncultured Roseovarius sp.; assembly: GCA_913055965.1. Classification (GTDB taxonomy): domain Bacteria; phylum Pseudomonadota; class Alphaproteobacteria; order Rhodobacterales; family Rhodobacteraceae; genus Roseovarius. The sequence continues at coordinate 3,450 of CAJXKX010000181.1, read as the reverse complement.
GAGTTCTTCTGGTTCCTGCTTGGCCAGCTTCTCGACGCGCATCCCGAGGCCACGTCCCTGCCGTGACCCCCGCCCAAGGACGGACCCGACCCGATGGACATCACCGAACAAAGCCTGGACGATTTTCACCGTCACGCCTGCAACGCGGCGGAATTCCTCAAGGCGATCAGCCACGAGGGGCGGCTGATGATCCTGTGCTATCTCTCCACCGGCGAGAAATCCGTCTCGGAGCTTGAGGCGCTGCTCTCGGCGCGGCAGGCGGCAGTCTCGCAACAGCTCTCGCGGCTGCGGCAGGAGGGGCTGGTGACACCCAGACGTGAGGGCAAGACGATCTATTATCGTTTGACAGACGAGCGCACGCGGAGAATGCTCTCGGTGGTCTACGACCTGTTCTGCCACGGCGGCTAGGGGTCGGGACCGCCCCGTCAGAGGGAGGACGCGCATGGCCACCGACATCCCCGATCCGATCCTCATCGCGCTGGTGGCGTTCGGCGGTGGCGCGGTGCTGGGGCTTGCAGCGCGCGTCGGGCGCTTCTGCACGCTGGGCGCGATCGAGGACCTGCTCTACCAAGGCAACGACACGCGGATGCGCATGTGGGCGCTGGCCATCGGTGCCGCCGGGATGGCGGGCTTCGGCATGGCGGCGCTGGGCCTCTTCGACATCGCCGCGAATGTCTACTGGCGCACGCCGTGGTCGCCGCTGGCCAGCGTGCTGGGCGGGCTGCTCTTCGGCTATGGCATGTCGATCGCCGGCAATTGCGGCCACGGCGCACTGGCACGGCTGGGCGGCGGCGATCTGCGGGCGTTCGTGATCGTACTGGTGATGGGCATCTCGGCCTATATCATGATGTCCGGCCCGCTGGCGGCGCTGCGCGTGACCCTGACCGAGGCCACCGCCCTCGACTGGCAGACGCGCAGCTATGCCGAGGCGCTGGCGGCACTCACCGGCCTGCCAATGGCCTGGGCGGGGCTGGGGCTGTCGGCGGCCATCGCACTGGTGGCGCTGGCCTCGGGCGGCTTTCTCGCCAACCGGCGCGCGGTGTTCTGGGGGGCGGCGACCGGGCTTGCCATCGCCTCGGGCTGGGCGGTCACCTCGTATGTCGCCACCCACGGATTCGAGCCGCAGGAGGTGATCTCGCATACATTTTCGGCCCCGCTCGGCGACACGATCCTCTACCTGATGACCGCCAGCAGCGGCACCGGCATCGGTTTCGGCGTCGCGTCGGTCTTCGGGGTATTGGCGGGGGCGCTGGCGGGCAGCTTTACCCAGGGCCATTTCCGCTGGGAGGCCTGCGAGGACCCGCGCGAATTGCGCCGTCAGATCCTCGGCGGGGTGTGCATGGGATTCGGCGGGGTGATCGCCGTGGGGTGCTCGATCGGACAGGGCATGTCGGCGTTCTCCGTGATGGCGCTCAGCGCGCCGGTCACGCTGGCGGCGATCTTTGCCGGCGCGGCGCTGGGGCTGCGGCAGCTCATCACCGGATTCGCCTGACCGCGCAGGCCCTGTCACACCGCCGCGGCATCCAGCACCTCGGCCACCAGCGGGTTGGGAAAGCGGCGGCGCAGCGTCACCGCTAGAAAGCGCTCGGTGATCCCTTCCAGCCGCGCGCGCTCCACCAGCATCCCCGAGGCCAGCTCGTCCCGCACCACGATGGGCGGGATCACGGCCAGGCTCGTGCCGCTGCGTGCCAGCAGGCGCAGCATCGCCATGTCGTCGGCCTCGGCGGCGATGTGAGGCACCACGCCCAGCCGCTCCAGCAGCGCATCGAAGGCCGCACGCAAGGCCGATTCGGGCGTCGGCAGAACCAGCGGCTCGGTGGTCAGCATCTCGGACAGGTCGCGCGTATCGCCCTCGGGCGCGGGCACGCCCACAAGGCTCACCGGCTGTTCGGAGATCGCGTGGACGAGGTAAGGGCTGCCGGCATCGCGCGCGGGCACCAGGTTGGTCAGCACGATATCGAGCGTCAGCGCCTCGAGCCCGCGCATCAGGTCGCTCTGCGCGCCGGACCGAAGCACAACCTCGACATCCGCGCGCCCGATCAGCGGACCGACGAACCCGATCTGGAAATTGCGCGACAGGGTCGAGAGCGCCCCCACCCGCAGCACCCGGCGCGAGCCGGGCACCTGCGCCAGCGTCGCCGTCAGGTCGTCGGCGGTGCGAAAGATCGCCTCGGCATGATCGAGCGCGATGCGCCCCGCCTCGGTCAGCACGAGGCCGCGCCCGCGCCGCTCGAACAGGTCATGCCCGAGCGCCGCTTCGAGCGTGCGCAACTGTGTCGAAAGCGCCGATTGCGACAGGTTGAGGCCCCGCGCGGCCCCGGTCAGCGTGCCGTCGCGGGCGACAGCGCGGAACAGCCGGAGATGGTGGAGGTTCAGCTGGGCCATTGTTCTATTATATCAAACATTATGCCAGATAATATGTAATTTTATAGAAGCCATGCAAGCCGTATCTCCTCCTGCAAACCTCTGGAACAGGAGACACAGCACATGGACTTGCCGCCTCTCAGCCTCTTCGCCCCCCTGATCCTGCTGGCCGTCGCGGTGCTGGCGATCGCCCGCCCCGGACGCCGTCCGGCCCACCTGCCGCGCCTCGCCGAAGGGGCCGCGCTGGTGGCACTGGCCGTCGGTGCCGCGGGGATGGTGCAGCTTGTGATCGCCGGTCCGGTCACGCTTTCGGGCCTTGTCCGGCTCGACGCGGTGAGCGCGACGATGGTGGTGCTCGTCTCCTTCGTCGGCTGGGTGGTGGTGCGCTATTCGCGCAGCTACCTGGATGGCGAGGCGCGCGAGGGCGCGTTTCACGGGCTGCTGCTGGCGGCGCTGGCGGCGGTAAACCTGCAGGTTCAGGCCGCGAACCTCGCGGTTCTGGCGGCAGGCTTCGTCGCCACCGGCCTCGCCATCCGGCAGCTGCTGCTGTTCTACCCCGACCGCCCCGAGGCGCGGCGGGCGGCGGCCAAGTTCTCGCTGGTCTGGGGCGCGGGCGACGCGGCGATGGCGGGCGCGGCGGCATTGCTCTGGGTCGCCTTCGGCACCGGGCAGATCGCCGAGATCCGCGCCGCGGCCGAAAGCGGCCTGCCGCTCGCCGGGCACCTGGCGGTGGCGCTGCTTGTCGTCGCGGCGCTGCTGAAATCGGCCTCATTCCCGCTGCACGGCTGGCTGACCGAGGTGATGGAGGCGCCGACGCCCGTCTCGGCCCTGCTGCATGCGGGGGTGATCAACTCCGGCGGGCTGCTGCTGATCACCTTCGCCGAGCTGGTGCAGGCCAGCCCCGGCGCGATGGCGGCACTGGTCATGCTGGGCGGCTTCACGGCGCTGTTCGGGGCGCTGGTGATGCTGACGCAAAGCGCGGTCAAGACGGCGCTGGCATGGTCCACGGTCTCGCAGATGGGCTTCATGATCCTGCAATGCGGCATGGGGCTTTGGGCGCTGGCGCTGCTGCATATCGTGGCGCAT
>CAJXKX010000180.1 GCA_913055965.1 uncultured Roseovarius sp. | reverse complement strand
CGCCTTCGTCATGGACGAGCCGATGGCGGGGCTTGGGGCCGAAGGCTCGGCAGACCTCACCCGCCTGCTCGACGCGCTGCGGCACGAGGCCCCGATCCTGCTGGTCGAGCATGACATGGACGCGGTGTTCGCGCTCGCCGACCGGGTCAGCGTGCTGGTCTATGGCCGCGTGCTGATGACCGGCACGGTGGCCGAGGTGCGCGCCAGCGCAGAGGTGCGCGCGGCCTATCTGGGGGACGCGGCATGACGCTTCTGCGGGTCGAGGGCCTCACCGCGAGCTACGGCGCGAGCCAGGCGCTGTTCGGCGTCGATCTGGGCGTGGCCGAGGGCGAGGTCGTGGCCCTCATGGGCCGCAACGGCATGGGCAAGACGACCACCGTCAAGGCGATCTGCCGGATGATCCCGTCGCAGGGCGGTCTCGCCTTTGCCGGGCAGGACCTGCACGCCATGCCGTCGTACCGCGCGGCGCGGGCGGGGATCGGGCTGGTGCCCGAGGGGCGGCGCTGCTTTGCCGGGCTCAAGGTGGCCGAAAACCTCACCGCCGCCGCGCGCCCCGGGCCGTGGAGCATGGACCGCGTCCACGCGCTCTTTCCCCGGCTGGCCGAGCGCGCCGGTCAGCGCGCCGCCTCGCTCTCGGGCGGCGAACAGCAGATGCTGGCCATCGGACGGGCGCTGATGACCAATCCGCGCCTTCTGATCCTCGACGAGGCGACAGAGGGGCTGGCCCCGGTCGTGCGTCAGGAAATCTGGGCCGCGATCCACACCGTGCGGGCCGAAACGGGCATGGCGATCCTGCTGGTGGACAAGTCTTTGAAGGAACTCGTGCGCATCGCCGACCGCGCGGTGATCCTCGCGCGCGGGCGCACCGTCTGGGCGGGGGCGATGGACGCGCTCACGCCCGAGATCACGCAGCGCCATGTCGGCGTCTGACGCGCGCGCCGGCCTGACAATTCCGTGAGGATTGGCGCGGGCGCGTTTCCCTGCCATATCTTCTGTGTCACCCACGCCGCGACCCCGACCCGAGAGGAGGCCAGCGCCCCACATGGAAAGCATCTATTACGTCCTCTGCTGGGCCTGTCACCGCCGCTGCAAGCATTGCTACGAGGCGCGGTTCCGCCCCTACGTGCGCGGTGCGCTGCGCGAGGTGGTGGACGAGGCGAAAGCGACCTTTCCCAGGGTTCTGGACAGCCTGCCCGACGAGCTGAGCTATCTCGACCTCAACGCGCCGTCGGAGACCGCCCCCGGCGGCTACGAGCGGCGCGCCAGCCGGATCATCCTCGCGGGGGGCGAGGTGCTGGTCGATCCGGTGCGCGAGGAGGTGCTTTATCCCGCGCTGGAGGCGATTCAGGCCAGGTATGGCGCGCAGGGCGTGCGGGTGATCGTGCAGACCACGGGCGATCTGGTGACGCCGCAGATCGTGGACGACCTGCTGGCGCGCGGGGTCTGGATGATCTCCTGCGCCGGGATGGACGATTTTCACGTGGGCCATGAGGGCGACAAGCGGATGCCGCTCATCGACCGGCTGCGCGAGATGTTTCAAGCGGCGGGGATGCGCGACAGCGCGCTGGCCTCGACCACCCGGAACTGGGCCGATCAGACCGAGGATCAGCCGGTCTATTCGATGTTCGGTGCGACCGAGGATGCGTGGATCGGCAAGATCTGGCCGCGCGGGCGGGCGTGGGAAAACTCGCTCAGCAAGGCCGGGATCACCGACAATTTCTGCAATGTGTGGTCGGGGGGCCTCGGATTTCTCAACCGGGGCTATTCCGGGTCGGAGGTGTCGATCGACCCCAATGGCGACGTGTTTCCCTGTTGTCTGAAAACGGCGGCACCGCTGGGCAATCTCTGCGAGGAGCGGCTCGACGATATCCTCGACAGTCTCGTGGGCCATCCTGCGTTCGAGGCCATTTCCATGGGGCACCCCGAGCGGATGGGGCTGGCGCATGGCTGGGATCTGACGCGGTTCTTCGAGGAATCGCGCACCAGGCGGCCCGATGGCGAACCCTATCGCAACCTCTGCATCGGCTGTGACCGGTTCTTCGAAAAGGTGCTGGGGCCGGAACTGGCGCGGCTGCGGGAAGAGCGCATCGCGGCGAAGCGGGCGGCGGAATGAGCCTGAGCGGCGCGACAGACCGGCGCGCCGCGCTGCTGCCCGCGCTGGCGCAAGCGCTGGAGGCGGCGGGGATCGCGCGCGGTGTGCCGGAACTGATGCCCGATACCGGGCTGGCGCATGATCACGTGCGGCTGGGCGGCACCGGCTGGATCGCGCGGCTGCCCAAGCAGAGCCAGATGCAGCTGGGGGCCGAGGACAACCTCGCCTATCAGGCCGCCTGTTTCACCCGTGCGAGCGCCTCGGGCCATGCGCCGCGCCTCTCTGCCGTGCTGCCGCCCTCCGAAGCGCTGCCGCGCGGCGGGCTGGTGGTGGAGGATATCGAAGGCCGCACCGCACGCCTGCCCGAGGATCTGCCCGCGATCATGGCGGCGCTGGCCGCGATCCACGCCCTGCCGGTGCCCGAGGCACGCGCGCCGCTGCTCGATCCCGCCGATCCGCTCGCCGGGCTGCTGGAGGAAATCGGCACGCAGGCCGCCTATCTGCATGCGGCGGACCCTGCGACGCGCGCGATCGTCGAGCGTCACATCGCCGCGCTGCGCGATCTGGCCGATGATACGCCCCGCCCGCCCAAGCGGCTCATCTCCTTCGACGCGCATCCCGGCAATTTCCTCATCACGCCTTCGGGCCGCGCCGTGCTGGTCGATCTGGAAAAGGCGCGCTACAGCGCCCCGCCGCTCGATCTGGCGCATGCCACGCTCTACACCTCGACAACCTGGGACGTGGCCACCCATGCGGTTCTGACGCCCGAAGAGGTGGCCGGGGCCTGCCGCCACTGGCCGAGGCCCACCGCGCTGCCCTCGCCCCGTGGATTCTGCCGATGCGCCGCGCCATGTGGCTCTGGTCGATGACATGGTGCGCGAAATGGCGCGTGCTGTCGGGGGCCGAGGCCAAGCTGACGCAGGACGGCGAGGACTGGGCGGCGGACAAGAGCGAGGCGGCGCTGATCGCCCATGTGAAGGGCCGCGTCGATCACTATCTCGACCCGGAGACGGCGGCGCGGATGGACGAGGACTTCGCGCATCTGGCCAAGCTGCTATAACGACGCAACCCGACAAGGAGACGCCCGACATGATCCGACAGATGCTGACATCGCTGGCCGCGCTGGCGCTGGCCACGCCGCTGGCCGCGCAGGAGGTGGTGCCCGACCCGACCCAATGGGAGGCGATCACCGAGGCTGCCGAGGGGCAGACCGTCTATTGGCACGCCTGGGGCGGGTCGAATGCCACCAACGATTATATCGCCTGGGCAGGCGATCAGGTGGCCGAGCGCTATGGCGTCAGTGTCGAGCACGTAAAGCTCAAGGACACCGCCGATGCCGTCAGCCGCGTTATCGCCGAGAAATCGGCGGGCAAGGATGCGGGCGGCGCGGTCGATCTCATCTGGATCAACGGCGAGAATTTCGCGGCGATGAAGGAGCAGGGGCTGCTCTATGGCCCCTGGGCCGAGGACCTGCCCAACTGGCAATTCGTCGATGTCGAGGGCAAGCCGGCCGTGACCTCGGATTTCACCGTGCCGACCGAGGGGCTAGAGGCACCGTGGGGCATGGCGCAGATCATCTTTTACCACGATACCGCGCGGCTGGCAGAGCCGCCGCGCTCGATCCCCGAACTGCTCGACTGGGCGCAGGACAATCCGGGCCGCTTCGCCTATCCGCAGCCGCCCGATTTTGTGGGCAGCACCTTTCTCAAGCAGGCGGTGATGGGGCTGACGCCCGATCCGTCGGTGCTGACCGAGCCGGTGAGCGAGGAGAGCTACGCGGCGGCCACCGCGCCGCTCTGGGCCTATCTGGATGCGCTGACGCCCAACCTGTGGCGCGGCGGCGCGGCCTATCCGCAATCGGGGCCGCGGCTCATCCAATTGATGAACGATGGCGAGATCGACCTTGCGCTCAGCTTCAACCCGAACGAGCCGTCGAACGCCATCGCCAATTTCGAGCTGCCCGACACGGTGCGCAGCTACGTGCTCGACGGCGGCACCATCGGCAATGCGAGCTTTGTCGCCATCCCCTACAACGCCAATGCCAAGGAGGGCGCGCTGGTGCTGGCGAATTTCCTGATGTCGCCGCTGGCGCAGGCGCATAAATCCGATCCGGCGGTCTGGGGCAATGGCACCGTGCTGGCGCTCGACAAGCTGTCGGAGGAGGACCGCGCGGCATTCGAGGCGATAGAACTGGGCGTCGCCACGCTTGCACCCGATGAACTGGGCGATGCCCTGCCCGAGCCGCACCCGTCGTGGATGGTCCGGCTGGAGCAGGACTGGACCGCGCGCTACGGCGTCGGTCAGTAAGCGCGCATGCGCGCCGCCGTCAGCACCACCGCCCCGCCGCGCCCCGTGTGGCGGGCGCGGCTTCTCCCCTGGGCGCCGCTGCTGACGCTGGCGGCGATGCTGGGGCCGGTGCTGGCGGGGCTCTTGGGCACGCTCGCCCCCGCGCTGGGCTACATGCCCGCGCTGGGCGGGCACGGCCTGACATTCGCGGCCTTCGACGCGCTCGCCGCATGGCCGGGGCTGCCGCGTGCGGTGACGCTCAGCCTCGGGGTGGGCTTTGCCGCGACGGCGATTTCGCTTGGCCTCGTGGTGCTCATCTGCGCGGGTTGGGCGGGCACCCGCACCTTCGGCATGATCGAACGGTTGCTCTCTCCGCTCCTGTCGGTGCCGCACGCCGCGGCGGCCTTCGGCCTCGCCTTCCTCATCGCGCCCTCGGGCTGGATCGCGCGCGCGCTCTCGCCCGGCCTCACCGGCTGGGAGCAGCCGCCCGACCTCCTGATCCTGCAAGACCCGGCGGGGCTCAGCCTGATTTTCGGCCTCGTCACCAAGGAGGTGCCGTTCCTGCTGCTGATGACGCTTGCCGCGCTCGGCCAAGTGCGCCCGGGCCAGAGCCTGCGGGTGGCGCAGGCGCTGGGCTACGGGCGCGTCACGGGCTGGCTCAAGGTGGTGTTCCCGCTGGTCTACCGGCAGATCCGGCTGCCGGTCTACGCGGTGCTCGCGTTTTCCATGTCGGTGGTGGATGTGGCGATCATCCTCGGGCCGAACACGCCGCCGACGCTGGCCGTGCAGGTGGTCCGCTGGATGAGCGACCCGGACCTCACCCTGCGCTTTCAGGCCGCCGCAGGCGCGGTGCTGCAACTGGGGCTGGTGCTGGCGGGGCTGGGCCTCTGGCGGCTGCTGGAGATCG
>CAJXKX010000179.1 GCA_913055965.1 uncultured Roseovarius sp. | reverse complement strand
GTTCGGCTATGGCGCGGGCGACGACACGCTGAGCATCTCGGCGCGGATGCTGACCGAGCGGCGCGCCGAGGCGGTCGACCTGCTGCGCGACAGCCTGATCGCGCCGCGTTTCGACGAGGATGCCATCGAGCGGGTCCGCGCGCAGGTGCTGGCGGGCCTGCGCGCCGACCAGACCGACCCGCGCGCCATCGCCGGGCGCGAGGCGTCGCGGCTGATCTACGGCGATCACCCCTATGCCCGCCCCGGCGACGGCACCATCGACAGCGTGAGCGCCCTCACCCGCGAGGATATCGTCGCCGCGCATCGCGCGGCGCTGGTGCGCGACCGCGTCCATGTCAGCGCCGTGGGCGACATCACCGCAGAAGAACTGGGCGCGCTGCTCGACCGGCTTCTGGGCGATCTGCCCCTGTCCGGCCCGCCGCTGCCCGATGCCGCCGATCCGGCGCTGCCGGGTGGCGTCCGGGTGATCGATTTCGAGACGCCGCAATCCGTCGCGCTCTTCGCGCAGCCCGGACCCGACCGGCACCATCCCGATTTCATGACCGCCTACGTGCTCAACCACATCCTCGGCGGCGGCGGGTTCGAAAGCCGCCTGATGACCGAGGTGCGCGAGAAGCGGGGGCTGACCTATGGCGTCTATTCCTATCTGGCCGACAAGGACGCAGCGGAACTGTGGATGGGCTCGGTCGCCTCGGGCAACAGCCGCATGGCCGAGGCCATCGCGGTGATCCGCGACCAATGGGCGCGGCTGCGCGACGAGGGGGTGACGGCCGAGGAACTGGAGAACGCCAAGACCTACCTGACCGGCGCCTACCCGCTGCGTTTCGAGGGTAACGCGCAGATCGCCTCGATCGCGGCGGGAATGCAGCTTGACGGCCTGCCCGTCGAATACATCGCCAACCGCAACGCCATGGTCGAGGCGATCACGCTCGAGGACGTGAACCGCGTGGCGCGCGAATGGCTCGATCCGGCGCGGCTCACCTTCTTCGTCGTGGGTCAGCCCGAGGGGGTGGAGAGCACGCTGAACTGAGCGCGCGGCGCCCGGTCGCGCCGCACCCTCTGGACACCTCCGGCCGCCGGTGGCACGGTTTGATCAAACCTGACCCACCTGCCGGAGGTGCCCCATGAAAGACGACAATTTCCTGCGCGAGATGAATGGCCGCAACCTCTGGCAGCCGATGGGCCACCCCGGCGAGGCACAGACGAACCCGCCGCGCATCATCAAGAGCGCCGAGGGCGTCCGGATCACCGATATCGACGGCCATTCCGTCGTCGATGCCGTGGGCGGGCTGTGGTGCGTCAACCTGGGCTATTCCAACGACGCGGTCAAACAGGCGATCTCGGATCAGCTGTGGCAGCTGCCCTATTACTCGGGCTTCGCCGGCACCACCAACCCCGCCGCGATCGAGGCCGCCTGGGCGGTGCGCGAATTCTTTGCCCCCGACGGGATGGAGCGGGTGTTCTTCACCTCGGGCGGGTCGGACAGCGTCGATACCGCGCTGCGGCTGTCGCGGCAGTATCACCGCCTGCGGGGCGAGCCCGCGCGCACCAAGTTCCTCAGCCTCAAGAAAGGCTATCACGGCACCCATTGGGGCGGGCGAGCGTGAACGGCAACAACCGCTTCCGCATCGGCTACGAGCCGCTCCTGCCCGGCTGCTACCATCTGCCCGCGCCCTATACCTACCGCAACCCCTACGACGAGAGCGACCCGGCGAAGCTGGCCGAGAAGATCGCCGCCGCGGCGGTGGACGAGATCGAGTTCCAGGACCCCTCAACCATCGCCGCCTTCATCATGGAGCCGATCCTGGGCGCGGGCGGCGTGATCGTGCCCGACCCCTCCTTCATGCGCCGCATGCGCGAGATCTGCGACCGCTACGGGATCCTCATGATCTCGGACGAGGTGATCTGCGGCTTCGGCCGCACCGGCGACTGGACCGGCGCGCGGCACTGGGGCGTGCAGCCCGACCTGATGACGATGGCCAAGGGCGTGACTTCGGGCTATTTCCCGGTGGGCGGCACGCTCGTCTCGGGCAAGGTGGCCGAGGTGTTCGAGGCGGCGGATGCGCGCGGCGCGCTCTGGACGGGCTATACCTATTCGGCGCATCCCGTCGGCGCGGCGGGGGTGGTGGCCTGCCTCGCGGAGACGCTGCGGCTCGATACCAAATCCAACGCCGCCGCGCGCGGGACGCAGCTTTACGAGGGTGTGAAACGGCTGGCCGAGAAACACGACATCATCGGCGACGTGCGCGGCGGGCACGGGCTCATGACCGGGATCGAGATCGTCAGCGACCGCGCGGCCAAGACCCCGATGGACGCCGCCACCATGCAGCGCATCCATACCGCCACCTACGAGGCGGGCGCGATGGTGCGGCTGGGGGCCCACAACATCCTGATGTCGCCGCCGTTGGTGATCACCGAGGCAGAGGTGGACGCGATCCTCGCGGCGCTAGATGCCGGGTTCTCGGCGGCCTGAGCGGGTGAGACGCCTTTTCGCGGCTGCCCTGCTCTGGGCCGCGACGGCGCGCGCGGCCGCCGCGCACGCGACCGAACAGGGCTTCGTGCTGCTCTTGCCCACCGATATCTACATCGCCGCGGGCGGCGCGACGGTGGCGCTGACGGTGCTGTTGCTGGCGGTGCTGCCGGGGCGCGCGGCGGCGGCGGCGTTCCGGCCCGCGACGCTGTGGCGCGCGCGGGGGCCGGGCTGGCCCGCGCGGGCGGGCACGCTGCTGGCGCTGCCGGTGCTGGCGTGGCTGGTCTGGCAGGGGTGGGCCGGATCGCGCGATCCGCTGGGCAACCCGCTGACGCTGGCGGTCTGGGTGGTGTTCTGGATGGGGCTGGTCGGCGCGCAGGGGGTGCTGGGCGACATCTGGGCGAGGATCAACCCCTGGGCGGGGGCGGCGATGCTGCTGTCGCGGGTCCGCGCCCGCGCTCCGTTGCGTTACCCGCGCGCCCTCGGGCACTGGCCGGGCGTGGCGGGCTTTCTCGGCTTCGCGGCCTTCCTGCTGGCCGACCCCGCCCCCGCCGACCCGGCGCGGCTGGCGGTCGTCACCGGCGGCTACGCGCTGGCGATGCTGGCCATGGTGGCGCTCTTCGGGCGGCGCTGGCTGGTGCGCGGCGAGGCGCTGACGCTGCTGATGCGGGCCTATGCGCGCGTGGCCCCGGCGGGGCGGCGCGACGGGCGGCGCGCGCTCGGCCTGCCCGGCTGGCGGATCGCCCATGGCTCGCAGCCCGCGCCGGGCCATGCCGTGCTGCTGCTCCTGCTGCTGGGCAGCGGCAGTTTCGACGGGCTCAACGAGACCTTTCTCTGGCTCGACCTGCTGGCGATCAACCCGCTGGAATTCCCCGGCCGCTCGGCGGTGATCGGGCCGAACCTCGCCGGGCTCGCCCTCGCCAATGCCGCGCTCATCGCGGTGTTCGCCGGCACCCTCTGGCTGGGCGCGCGGCTGGCGGGCACGCCCGAGGGCGTGGCGGCGCTGGTCTGCCGCTTCGCGCCCACGCTCCTGCCCATCGCGCTCGCCTATCACATCGCGCATTACCTGCCCTCGCTCCTGCTCGACGGGCAATATGTCTGGGCCGGGATCGCCCGTGCGCTGCATCTGGGCCATCACCACGTCACCGCCGGGTTCCTCAACACGCCCGGTCCTGTGCGCGCCATCTGGCTCACACAGGCGGGGGCGGTGGTGGCGGGCCACGTGATCGCGCTGATGCTGGCGCATGTCGCCGCGTTGCGCTCGGGGCAGACCGCCCGGCGCGCCGCGCTCGGACAGGCACCGCTGGCGCTGTTCATGGTGGCCTACACGGTATTCGGCCTGTGGCTGTTGGCCACGCCACGCGGGGCCTGAGGCGAAAGAGACTGGACAGGGGGGGCAGGCATGCGCATGTTGCGCACGCGGCAGCCATGCCGCATCTGCAAAGAACCGGAGGGGAGGCCCGCCCATGACCGTCAAGACCAAGGCCACCACCACGCGCCGCGGCGCAATGCGCACGCTGGCAGGCGGTGCCGCCGCCGCGGCGAGCCTGCCCCTGTGGGCGCGCTACACCCATGCCCAGAGCGCCGCGCCCATCCGCATCGGCTTTCAGCAGCACCGCACCGGCATCGGCGCGGCCTATGGCCGCTGGTATGGCCGCGCGACCGACGCGGCGGTCGCGCTCATCAACGAGGGCGGCGGCATCAATGGCCGGCCCTTGGAAATCGTGGCCGAGGATGACGGCACCGACCCCAAGCGCGGCGCCGAGGTGGTCGAGAAATTCGCCACCCAGCACAATTGCGACATCGGCTTCGGCACGCTTTTCAGCCACGTCGTCATCGGCTCCGCGCCCCGCGCGGGCGAGCTGAAGCTGCCCTATTTCGTGGTCTCCGAGGGGCATCACGTCGCCTCGGGCATGCTCAACCGCTACACCCTGCAGCCCGGCATCACCGACGTGAAGAGCCAGGTGCAGGCGATGGCGCCCTATGTCGCGAACACGCTGGGCAAGAAGGTGACGATGGTGTTCCCCGACTTCGCCTTCGGCCACGACCACCGCGACTATTTCACCGCGGCGATTCAAGCGCAGGGCGGCCAGGTGCTCGAGCACATCGCGATTCCGCCGACCGAAACCTCGTTCACCAAGTACTTCCCCAAGATCCCTCGCGACACCGAGGTGCTCTACCACGTCATGGTCGGCCCCGCGGTGCTGACCTTCGTCAAGGAGCTGGGCGAGTTCTTCGGTCCCTCCGCCCCCGCGCTGTTCGGCTTCATCGACAGTCTCGAGGCGGTGGACATCGCCTCGCCGGGGCTGGAATTTCTCGAGGGCACCTATTTCTGGGAGGGCAACCCGCGCTATGCCCAGGCCGACCAGACCAGCCACGACAAGGCCTATCGCGAAGCGGTCGGCGTCGACGAGAACGGCGCCTCGGTCAGCGACCCGAAGGACGTCTCGACCTATGCCCACATGTTCGGCTGCTGGGAGACGCTGTTCACCGTCAAGGCGGGAATGGAGACCGCCGGCTATCGCGGCCCGCAGGACCGCCCGGCGCTGATCGAGGCGATCGAGGCGATGACCGACATGCCGCTGTCGGACGAGCACCCGCAGGGGGCCAAGCGGTTCAACGGCAGGACGCATCAGGTCTTCGGCCACCAGTACATCAGCCGGGTCGAGAACGGGAAGCTGGTCGTGCAGCACACCACCTCGATCGAGGACACGCTCTATCCGGACGAGGTGGACTACACCACGCAGCCGCTCTAGGACGGGCGCGGGAGGGGGCCGGCCTGCGGCCGGCGCCTCCGGCGGGGATATTTTGAAACC
>CAJXKX010000178.1 GCA_913055965.1 uncultured Roseovarius sp. | reverse complement strand
ATGTCGCCGGAGGGGCGCCCCGCCGGGGCACCGCCGCCACCGTAATCGCCGCCGCCATAGCCCGGATCGCGGTCGCCGCCATAGCCGCCGCCCCCGTAATTGCCGCCGCCGCCGCCGCCGCCATCGCCGCGCCCGTCGAGCATGGTCAGCTCGCTGCGGTAGGGGCGCAGCACGACCTCGGTGCTGTAGCGGTCCTGACCGGACTGGTCCTGCCATTTGCGGGTTTCAAGCTGGCCCTCGATATACACTTTCGAGCCCTTGCGCAGGTATTGCTCGGCCACGCGCGCCAGCGGTTCGGAGAAGATCGCGACCGAATGCCATTCGGTCCGCTCGCGCCGTTCGCCGGTGTTGCGATCCTTCCACGTCTCGGACGTGGCGATGCGCAGGTTGCACACCTTGCCCCCGTTCTGGAACGTCCGCACTTCCGGGTCGCGGCCCAAGTTGCCGATCAGGATCACCTTGTTGACGGAGCCGGCCATCGCGCCCTCCTTGTTCTCGCCGTTGCGTATCGCTCCCGGTTACACCACCGCAACAGCGTGAAGGAAAGGTTAAAATTCGCGCGGCAGCGGCGATTTCCCGCGCGCTTGCGGGGCCAGATCGGAAAAGGCTCGAAAATCGTGTGGAAATTTGTATTGTTGCGCGGAAACGGATCTGGGGGTCGAAGGGGATGCGCTGGAAGCAAGGTGCGCTGCGTGCCGTCTTGGCGGCTTGCATGGCTGCGGGGCCGCAGATCGCCGTGGGCGACACGCTCTCGACCAAGGGGCGGCTCGACGTGTTCAAGAGCCAGGCGCGCGTGCTCGACCGGCGCCAGCAGCAGGCCAGCAAGAGCACGATCCGGCTCGAGCGGCCGGGATTCGTCACCCCGACCATGTGGGGCGATCTGTCGCCGTCGCCGATGTTCCGCGGGGCCTATCGCGGACCCTATCTCGAAATGGCCAGGCAGGCGGCGCGCCGCCACGGCATCCCCGAGCACCTGTTTCTGCGGCTGGTGCAGCAGGAATCGGGCTGGCGCGCGGATGCGGTCTCGCACAAGGGGGCGCTGGGGCTGGCGCAGCTCATGCCGGACACGGCGCGCCTGCTGGGGGTCGACCCCCGCGATCCGCGGCAGAACCTCGAGGGCGGGGCGCGCTATCTCGCCGAGCAGTATCGCAAGTTCGGCACGTGGCGGCTGGCGCTCGCGGCTTATAATGCCGGGCCCGGCGCGGTCGAGAAACATGGCGGCGTGCCGCCTTATCGCGAGACCCGCGACTACGTGCGCGTGATCCTGGGAAGCTGACCCGCCGCCGCGCTCAGGCGGCGAACCCGATCCGGTAGAGATGGATTTCGTGGGCCGGATGCTTGGCGGCATTGACGAGGCGGCCGTTGTGATGGTTGTGCAGGTCGCGCCAATAGGGCTGGATCATCACCCCTTCGGCACGCAGGATCGCCTGCAGCCGCGCCATCACCCGGCGGCGCGCCTCGGCATCGAAGAGCGCGTTGGCCTCGTCGAGCAGCGCGTCGAATTCGGCATTCGCGAAACCGCTCTCGTTCCACGCCGCGTCCGAGCGATAGGCGAGCCCCAGAACCTGCAGCGCGAGGGGGCGGTGATTCCATTGCGTGCCGGAAAACGGGTAGTCGCGCCAGTTGGCCCAGAAGCTCGCCCCCGGCAGGATGCGCCGCTCGACCCGCAGCCCGGCATCGCGCAGCTGCGCGGCCACCGCGTCGCCGCTGTAGCGCTGCCACTCGTCATCGAGGGTGACAAGCTCGTGCTTGAAGCCCATGAGCCCCGCCTCGGTGACGAGGCGGCGCGCCTCGGCGGGGTCGTGTTCCGCCGATCCGAGATCGGCATGGGCGGGGTGCAGGGGGCTCACGTGATCGTTGGCGGCGACGGTGCCGCGGCCCTCGTGGCCGAGTTCGAGGCAGATCGCGTTGTCCACCGCCAGCGCGAGCGCACGGCGCACGTCGCGGCGGGAATAGGGGTTGGTGCCGACCATCCGCGCGGTCTGCGCGCCGCGAAAGACGATGGTGGCGGCGCTCTCGACGCGGGTCGCCGTCCAGCCGATGGAATCCATCGCCGGGATGAAGGCCCCGACGCTCTCGTAGAGCAGGTCGATCTCGTCCGCCTCGGCGGCGGCAAGCCAGGTGGTGGGATTGGTGCCAAGGTCGATGAAATCCACCCGGTCGAGCCAGGGGCCGCCGAACACCTCTGTTCCCCACCAGTCGTGCTCCGGGTGCCGTTCGAGCACGCAGCGCTCGCCCACCGCCAGGCTGACCGGGCGGAACGGCCCGGTGCCGATACCGTGGGCGAAGGGATCGCCGCCCTCGTAGCTCGGGTGCACGATGGCGGCGGGGTAATCCGACATGTGGGCGATGAGCGAGATGTCGGGGCGCAGAAGGTGCAGCGTCACGGTGAGAGGATCGGTGACCTCGATCGCGCCCTCGCGCGCCTGACCGGTGGCAAGGTCGATCAGCGCCGCAAAGCGGCTCGCCATCGAATTGCCGGGCACCACGCTGTCGCACCAGCGGGCGATGTTGTGGGCGACATCACCGGCGGTGAACGCATCGCCATTGTTCCAGCGCACGCCGGGGCGCAGGCGCAGGGTATAGCGCGTGGCGTCCGCGTTGACGTCCCAGCCCTTGAGCAGCATGCCGTGAAACGTGCCGTCGCGGCGGTATTCGACCAGGTATTCGAGGAAGCCGCGGGTCTGGTTGCCCATCTCGCTCCAGTCGAAGCTGCGCGGGTCGCCGAGCGGCTTGACGTTCTGCTGGATGCGCAGCGTGCCGCCCGGGGCGATGCGGGCTTGGGCCCGCGCCGCGCCCGGCAACCCGGCCAGCGACAGCGCCGCCCCCGCCCCGAGCCCGAGCGCGGTGGCATGGCCGAGAAACGCCCGTCGCCCCATCCGGCCCGCGCGCAGGTCGTCGCACAGCGTGGCGAGTCCGGGATGGCGGGGCGGGGCAGGGCGCGTCATGGCGGATTCTCTCGTCTGGGGGTCATGCGTCATTAGAGCCCGGCAGACCCGGGCGCGCAACCCGGGTTCGGGGGCGAACCGCGCTCAGATCACCTGTCGCGACGGGGTGCGCGCGCGGGCGGCGGCGCGCAGGTCGGACGGGGTCTTGCCGGTGTGGTGGAGGATGAAGCGCGAGAAATAGGCGGCACTGCCGAAGCCCAGTTCGGCGGCGATCTGCGCCATCGGCCGCTCGCCCGCCTCGATCAGCTCGCGCGCGGCGTGCAGGCTGCGCTCGGTGAGCAACTCGGCGGCACTCAGCCCCGACAGGCGGCGGCAGACCCGCGTGAGGTGGGTGGGCGTCACGCCCAGGGTGCGGGCATGGTCGGCCATGCTGCGCGTGCCGGCATGGTGGCGCTCGATCAGCGCCGCATAGGCGCGCACCAGCCGTTCGGCGGCCCCCGCGGCGGGCTCTTCGGGCTGCGCGAGCATCGCGCGGCGCAGCCAGACGCTCATCAGTGCCGCCTGCGCGTCCACCGCCTCTTCGGAGAACGGGCGCGCGTCGTTCTGTTCGCGCTGCATCGCCTCGAAGATCGCGGTCAGTTCGTTCTGGCTCATCACATCGCGGATGCGCAGGTGATGCGGGCGGTCGGGCATGGGGGCGGCGGCCTGCGAGGGCATTTCGCAGACGAGGCCGAATCCCGTCTTGCCCGGGTCGATCGCGAACATCGTGCCGGCGGGCAGCACCAGCGCATTGTGCACACCGATGCCGCGGCGCACCCCCTCGACCACGGCGATGCCCTGTCCGCGCGTCATCCAGACGAGCGCGTGCCGGGGGCGGGAATGCTGCAGCGTGAGCCGCCATTCATCCCCGTGCGCCCATTGCACGAGCGTCATCACCGTCGCGTGATTCATGCGCCCCTCCCTGATCCGAAAGATCGCCTTTGGACTACAGGTGACACGGATCGGGGCGAATGTCAGGGAAGAAATGCCTGTTTCTGGAAATTCAACGCCCGCGCCGCGCCATGAAGGCGAGGCGTTCGAAGAGGTGGACGTCCTGCTCGTTCTTGAGCAGCGCCCCGTGCAGACGCGGCAGGGCGTCGGTGCCGTCGCGGCGCAGGTCTTCGGGGGCGAGGTCTTCCGCGAGAATCAGCCGCAGCCAGTCGAGCACCTCGGAGGTCGAGGGTTTCTTCTTGAGCCCCGGCGTGTCGCGGATTTCGTAGAACTGCGTGAGCGCGGTGGCGAGAAGCTCGTCCTTGATGCCCGGATGATGCACCTCGACGATGCGCCGCAGCGTCTCGGCCTCGGGAAAGCGGATATAGTGAAAGAAGCAGCGCCGCAGGAAGGCGTCGGGCAGTTCCTTCTCGTTGTTCGAGGTGATGATGATCACCGGACGGTGGCGCGCGCGCACGGTCTCGCCGGTCTCGTAGACGTGGAATTCCATGCGGTCGAGTTCCTGCAACAGGTCGTTGGGGAACTCGATATCGGCCTTGTCGATCTCGTCGATCAGCAGCACCACGCGGTCCTCGGCGGCGAAGGCCTCCCACAGCTTGCCGCGGCGGATGTAATTGGCCACGTCGTGCACGCGCTCGTCGCCAAGCTGGCTGTCGCGCAGGCGCGAGACGGCATCGTATTCGTAGAGGCCCTGCGCCGCGCGCGTGGTCGATTTCACGTGCCACTCGATCAGCCGCATGCCCATCGCCTGTGCCACCTGCCGGGCCAGTTCGGTCTTGCCGGTTCCGGGCTCGCCCTTGACGAGCAGCGGCCGCTCGAGCGTCACGGCGGCGTTGACCGCGACGGTCAGGTCATCGGTGGCCACATAGGCCTCGGTGCCTTCGAATTTCATCCCTGGGTCAACCCTCTCGCGCGCGGATTCCGAAATCGTGGCGCGACCCTAGACGCTTCGCCGGGTCGCATCAATGCCGCGTGATTGGCTAGTGACATTCCCCGGCCCCCCGTGTAGACGAGCGCTCGAAGGCACCGACTGTCTGAGGAGTTCACGATGCCGGACACTGGCCTTGACGAGGGGATCGAGATGAAAGCCGAAGTGTTCTTGCCTGAGGATTACACGCCCGCGGAAAACGAGCCGTTCATGAACGAGCGCCAGCTCGAGTATTTCCGCCGCAAGCTGGTGCGCTGGCGGCTGGAGCTGCTCGAGGGCAGCCGCGAGGCGATCGAGGCGCTGCAGGACGGGACGCGGGCGATCCCCGACGTGGCCGACCGCGCCAGCGAAGAGACCGACCGCGCGCTGGAGTTGCGCACCCGCGACCGCCAACGCAAGCTCGTGGCCAAGATCGACGCCGCGCTGCGGCGCATCGAGGATGGCGAATACGGCTATTGCGAGGTGACCGGCGAGCCGATCAGCCTCAGGCGGCTC
>CAJXKX010000177.1 GCA_913055965.1 uncultured Roseovarius sp. | reverse complement strand
CCCGCCTGCCGCGAGCGTCTCGACCGTCCGGTGCCAGCGTGCGGAATCGAGCGGGGCGGTGCCGCCATCCTGCCTGCGCTCGGTGGCGCAGAGCGCGAGCACCGCCTCGGGCGCGCCCTTGACGTGGATCGCGGCGCAGCCCGCGCCGTCATGGTCGAGCGTGGCCATGTAGCGGTGGGCGGCGTCGAAGGGGATCGCGTCGCGCCGCGTCCAGCCGGGGGCGGGCGCGGCCCCGTCGTCGGCGATCTTGCCCGCGAGCGCCAGGAGCGCCCCCTCCATCGGATCGCCCTCGACGCGCCAGCCGCCCTCGGGGCCGCGCAGCACCGCGTCGTTGCAGAGCGCCGCGATGCGCGCGGCCTCGGCGAGGCCTGCATCCGCCCCGCCCCCGGGGTCGATCCCGCCCTCGGGTGCGTAGCCCTCGCCGCTGACATTGTGGGTGCGCGCAGAGGTGGCGAGCGTCGCGGCCATCATCTCGTTGCGGGTGAGGGTGCCGGTCTTGTCGGTGCAGATCACCGAGACCGCGCCCAGCGTCTCGATGGCGGGCAGGCGGCGGACGATGGCGTTGCGCCGCGCCATCGCCTGCACCCCCACGGCAAGCGTGATGGTCAGCACCGCGGGCAACCACTCTGGGAGGGCCGCGACCGACAGGCCCACCACGGCCATGAACAGATCGGCAAAGCCCATGTGGCCGACGAAATAGCCGTAGGCCAGCAGCGTTCCCGCGACGACCAGGATGAACACCGTGAGCCAGCGCGCGAAGCGGTCCATCTGTTCGACCAGCGGGGTGGTCAGCGCCTCGACCGTGCCCAGCATCCCGCTGATCCGGCCGATCTGCGTGTCGCCGCCCGTGGCCGTGACCACGCCCCGCCCGGTGCCCGCCGCGACCAGAGTGCCGGAGAAGAGCATCGACGCGCGGTCGCCGATGGGCGCCTCGGCCGCCACCGGCGCGGTGGCCTTGTCCACCGGCACCGATTCGCCCGTCAGGATCGCCTCGCCCGCCCGCAGGCCGTTGGCGCGGATCAGCCGCAGGTCGGCGGGTACCAGATCGCCCGCCTCGACCAGCACGATGTCGCCGGGGACGAGCCCGCTTGCCTCGATGGTCATGCGGCGGCCGCCGCGCAGCACCGCCGCGCGCGGCGCGAGCATGTCGCGGATCGCGGCCATGGCCTGTTCGGCGCGGCCCTCCTGCACGAAGCCGATCACCGCGCTGACCACCACCACGGCGAGGATCACCCCGGTATCCACCCAGTGCCCGAGTGCGGCGGTGACGGCCGCCGCGCCGATCAGCACGTAGATCAGCACGTTATGCACCTGCGCGGCGAGCCGCAGCAGCGGGCCGCGCCGGGCGGGCTCGGGCAGGCGGTTGGGGCCATGGCGGGCGAGGCGGCGCGCGGCCTCGTCCTCGTCCAGGCCCTCGGGCGCGGCACCGAGCGCGTCGAGCGCGGTCTCGATCTTCTTGTCGTGCATGGGGCTCCTCGGGGTCGGGGGACGGGGCGGGCGGGCGCGGGACGGCTGGCCTCGACAGGATACAGCACCGCGCCACGATGGCGATTTGACACAAATCAGTGCTAGCCCTCGGGGGGCGTGCCACAGATGCACGCCTGATCGCAACCCGGTGCCCCCAGCCGGACCCCGAGAAGGAGACAGCCCCATGGCCCGCACTCCCGCCCGTCGCAAGCCCCGCATGGCCGCGCCGGAGGCCCCTGTGCGGCCCGCCGTGGTGCCGCAGCCCGCCGCGCCGCGCCCCGCCCCGGACCGGGCGGCAGAGCCGCATCTGCATGCCACGCTCGACCGCGCCGCGATGGCAAGCCTCGCGCGCCTCACCGCGGGGCTGTCGCCGCATGCGATGCTCGACGCGTGGAGCGATTGGGCGATGCATCTCGCGCGCGCGCCGGGGCGGCAGCTGGAACTGGCCGAGCGGGCGCAGTCCAACGCGCTGAAGCTCGCGCGATACGCCGCCGCGCAGGCCACCGGGCAGCCGCAGGACAAGCCCTTTGCGCCGGGGCCGCATGACACGCGCTGGACGCATGAGGGATGGGCGCGCGCGCCCTTCGCGCTCTGGCAGCAGGGCTTTTTCGCGACGCAGGACTGGTGGCACGCGGCGACCTCGGAATTGCGCGGGCTGCGCCGGCAGAACGCCGACCGCACGGGTTTCCTGATGCGGCAGCTTCTCGATACGGTCGCTCCGGCGAATTTCCCGCTCGGCAATCCCGAGATCATCGACAGGACGCAGGCCACGCTGGGGCGCAACCTGCTGGAGGGGGCGGCGCATTGGGCGGATGATGCGTGTCACCTGTTGACGCAGGAGCACCGCCCGGTGCCCGAGGCCTTCGCGCTGGGCGAGGTGCTCGCGGCGACGCCGGGCAAGGTGGTGTGGCGCAACGACTGGATGGAGCTGATCCAGTATGCCCCGACGACGGACGAGGTGCAGGCCGAGCCGGTGCTGATCGTGCCCGCCTGGATCATGAAATACTACATTCTCGACCTGTCGCCGGAAAACTCCTACATCCGCTGGCTGGTGGGGCAGGGCTTTACCGTGTTCTGCATCTCGTGGCGCAATCCCGGTGCCGAGCATGCCGAGTGGTCGCTGGAGGATTACCGCACCCGCGGCATCATGGAGGCGCTCGACGTCATCAACGCGATCGTGCCGGGGCAAAAGGTGCATGCCAATGGCTATTGCCTGGGCGGGACGCTTCTGGGGATCGCGGCGGCGGCGATGGCGCGCGACCGCGACGACAGGCTGGCCTCTATCACGCTGATGGCCGCGCAGCTCGATTTCGCGGAGGCGGGCGAGTTGTTGCTGTTTCTCGACGAGAGCCAGGTGGCGTTCCTCGAGGACCTGATGTGGTCGCAGGGCTATCTCGACCGGCCGCAGATGTCGGGCGCCTTCGCCGCGATCCGCTCGGAAGACCTGATCTGGTCGCGCGCGGTGCGGCGCTATTTCCTGGGCGAGGCCGACCGGCCCACCGATGTCACCGTCTGGGTCAACGACACGACGCGCATGCCCGCGCGGATGCATTCGGAATACCTGCGCGGGATTTTCCTCGAGAACCGCATCTCGGCGGGGCGGTTCGCCGTCGAGGAGCGGGTGATCGCGCTCAAGGACATTTCCGTGCCGCTCTTCGTCATCGGCACCGAGAGCGATCATATCGCGCCGTGGCGGTCGGTCTACAAGACCGCGCTTTTTACCGGCTGCGACATGCATTTCCTGCTCACCAAGGGCGGGCACAATGGCGGCATCCTGTCGGAGCCGGGCCACAAGCGGCGGCATTACCGGGTCGGGCACCGGCCCGCCGGGCGGCTCTACCGCGATCCCGACACGTGGCTTGCGGCGCATGAGCCCGTAGAGGGCTCGTGGTGGCCGGAATGGGGGCGGTGGCTGGTGCGGCAGAGCGGCGGCACGGTGCCCGCGCGGGTGCCGGGCAGCCATCCCGATTACCCGGCGCTGGCCGACGCGCCGGGGACGTATATCCACCAGAGTTGAGGCCGGGCGCCGCCCCGGTCACGCGAGGCTCGTTCACCGTCATGCCGCTGGCCCTGCTTGTCCCGCTCTATCTGATCCTCGTGCTGCTGCCGTCGGCGCTGGCATGGGCGCAGGGATTGCCGCCGCGCCCGCTGGCGGATGATCTGGCGAGCGGTGCGGGGCTGGTGGCGCTGGCGATGACCCTGGCCGAGTTCCTGTTGCTGGGGCGGTTCCGGGCCGTCACGCGGCGGGCGGGATCGGATGTGGTGATGCGCGCGCATCAGGTGCTGGCGCGGGTGGCGCTGGGGATGGTCGTGGCGCATCCGTTCCTCTACGTCTCGCCGATGATGCCGCCGCCGGTCTGGGACGTGACGCGGCAGACCGCGCTCAACTATGGCTGGGCGGGGCTGTGGCCCGGCATCGCCGCGTGGCTCTTGCTGGGCGGGCTGGTGGCCATGGCGATCGGGCGCGATGCGAGCGGCGCGCGTTACGAGCAGTGGCGGCTGTTGCACGGGCTGGTCGCGGTGGCGGTGGCGGGGCTGGGCGTGCTGCACGCGCTGCGCGCCGGGCGCTACAGCGCCGATCCGCTGCTGGGCTGGGTGTGGATCGCGCTGCTGGCGGTGGCGGCGGGGGCGCTGCTCCACGTTTATCTCGTCGCGCCGCTCCTGCGCTGGCGCAGGCCGTGGCGGGTGGTCTCGGTCGCGCCCGCCGCCGCGCGCACCTGGACGGTGAGGCTCGCCCCCGATTTCGCGGGACCGGTGGCCTACGAGGCGGGGCAGTTCGCCTGGCTCAATCTCGGGCGCGGGGTGTTCAGCCTCGACGAGAACCCGTTCTCGATCAGTTCCGCCCCCTCGCAGGGGCGCGGAATGGAGTTCGTCATCAAGGAGTTGGGCGATTTCACCCGCACCATCGGGCAGTTGCGGCCCGGCACGCGCGCCTGGGTCGAGGGGCCGCATGGCCACCTCACCATCAAGGATCATGCGGATGCGCCGGGCGTCGCGCTGATCGCGGGCGGGGTCGGGATCGCGCCGCTGCTCGGCATCCTGCGCGAGATGGCCGCCACCGGCGATCCGCGGCCCGCCGTGCTGCTCTATGGCAACCGGACCGAGGCGCAGATCGTCGCGCGCGCCGAGTTGGAGCGGCTTGCCGCCGGTCACGGCGCGGAGGTCGTGCATGTGCTCTCGGAGCCGCCCGAGGGCTGGACGGGCACGACCGGCTTGATCGACGCGGCGCTGTTGCGGCAGCATTTCGCAGCGACGGAGCGGCGCGACTGGGTCTATGTGCTGTGCGGCCCGCCCGCGATGCTGGTCTCGGTCGGGGCGGCGCTGCGCGGGCTTGGCATTCCGCGCGCGCGCATCCTGTCGGAGCGTTTCGTCTACGACTGAGCCGCGCGGCGCGCGGGGGGCGTGTGCGGTGCGCCGTCGGGGGCCTCTGCCTGCGGCGGGTGGCCGAGAAGCGCGGCGAGCGCGCGCGGCAGCGGCCAGCGGTTCATGGTATAGACATGCAGTTCGGGCGCGCCGTAGGCGATCAGCCGCCGCGCCTGTTCAAGCGTCGCCGCGGCGGCGATATGGGGGGCGATTTCGGGCGTGGTCTCGGCCTGTGTCAGCAGCCGGTCGAGCCAGCCGGGCACGCTTGCGCCGTTCATCCGGGCAAAGCGTTTCAGCCGGGGCCAGGTCGCGAGCGGCATCAGCCCGGGGATCAGGGGGGCATCGATGCCGCGGCGCGCGCAGGCGTCGCGAAACCGGGCATAGGCCGCCGGGTCGAGCACGAACTGGCAATAGGCCGCCGTCGCCCCGGCGTCGAGCTTTTGGCGCAGGTGGTCGATATCGGCCTCGGGGCT
>CAJXKX010000176.1 GCA_913055965.1 uncultured Roseovarius sp. | reverse complement strand
GCCTCAAGGCGCTGCGCGCGCTTCTGCCGCGCGAGGCGCGGCTGCTCGCCCATCGCAGGAGCGCCTGATGTTCACGCCGGTCGTGCCGCTCGGCGGACTCGCCGGCTGGACGCTGCTCAATCGCATGATCGACCGGCAGACGGCCCTGTTCAACACGAGCCCCGCCCTGCAACGCGACACCGACCATTTCCGCGGCGCGATCGCCGGGGTGGGCAGCGCGGCGGAGCTGGTGGCGGACCGGCGGCTGCTGCGGGTCGCGCTGGGGGCGTTCGGGCTGCAGGACGATATCGACAGCCGCGCATTCATCCGCGAGGTCATCGCGCAGGGCACGACGTCGCGCGATGCGCTCGCCAACCGGATGGCCGACGACCGCTACCGCGCCTTCGCCGGGGCGTTCGGCTTTCTCGCCGCGGGCGCGCCCGGCCCCGCCCCGCCCGGCTTTGCCGACCGGATCATCGAGCAGTTCCGGCGTCGGGAATTCGAAACCGCCGTCGGCACGCAGGACGGCGCGCTCCGGCTCGCGCTCAACGCCGATCGCGAACTGGCCGCGCTGGCCACGCAGGACGGCACCGACAATGCGCTGTGGTTCCGCATCCTCGGCACCCCGCCGCTGCGTCAGACCTTCGAGGTGGCCCTGGGCCTGCCGCGCGCCTTCGCCCAGCTCGATCTCGACCGCCAGCTCGAGGAGTTGCGCTCGGTGGCGGCCCGGCGGCTCGATATCACCTCGCCGCGGGATCTCGCCGATGACGGCCTGCGCGAGGGGCTCATCCGGCAATTCCTGCTGCGCGACCAGGTCGCGGCGTTATCCGCCAGCTCCGCGCAATCCATCGCGCTCTCCCTGCTTCGGTCGGCACCACGCCTGTTCTGACGCCGCGACCGCATGCCAGCGCCCAGGCAGGATGGCGCGCGGCTCATACCGGGGCACCGCCGCCCCGCAAGGCCGGCGGATACCCGGCCGCGCCGCCCGCCGCCGCGCCCGCGCGCCGCAGGATCACCGACAGCCGCGCGAAACTGTTGGCGATGTCGCCCGGCTCGGGCGCGGCGAGAAACGCATCGAGTTCGGGCCAGGCACGGATCGCCTGCTCGAGCGCCGGATCGCTGCCCTCGACATAGAGCCCCGCCTGCAGCATCGTCTCGGCGCGCGCGTGACGCCCCAGCAAGTCCCGCGCCCGCGCGATGAGGGCGTTCTCCTCCTCCGCCGCCGCGCCCGGCAGGCTGCGCGAGACCGAGCGCAGCGCATCGATGGCCGGGTAGCGGCCACGCTCGGCGATCTCGCGGTCCAGCACCACATGCCCGTCGAGCACGCCGCGCAGGATATCGGCCACCGGCTCGTCCATGTCCGAGCCCGCGACCAGCACGGTGAACAGCGCGGTGATGTCTCCCGCGCTCCCCGCGCCGGGGCCTGCACGTTCGCACAGGGCCATGATCGCGTGCGAGGTCGAGGCGGGAAAGCCGCGCAGCGCGGGCATTTCGCCCGCCGCGGTGGCCACTTCGCGATGCGCCTCGGCGAAACGGGTGATCGAATCGGCCAGCAGCAGCACCTGCCGCCCGGTATCGCGGAAATGCTCGGCCACCGCCATCGCCGTCCAGGCGCAGCGCCGCCGCACCAGCGGCGAGCGGTCCGAGGTCGCCGCCACGATCACCGCCCGGCGCATCCCTTCGGGGCCGAGAACCTCGCGCACGAAATCGCCGACCTCGCGCCCCCGCTCGCCGATCAGCGCGACGACCACCACGTCAGCCTGCATGTGCCGCCCGAGATGCCCCATCAGCATCGACTTGCCCACGCCCGAGCCCGCGAAGAGGCCGATGCGCTGCCCGCGCACGATGGGCAGGAGCGTGTTGAACACCGCCATCCCGGTCTCGAGCCGCGCCCCGAGCGCACGCCGCGCCGCCGGATCGGGGGGCGCGGCGCGTAGAGCCCGAGCGCATGTGCCGCGCAGCAGCGGGCGGCCGTCGAGCGGCATGCCGAACGGGTCGATCACCCGCCCGACCCAGCCCTCCGAAGGGGCGATCCGCGGCGCACCGAGCAGCCGCACCCGATCGCCCAGCGCCACGCCCTCGGCCGCGGCGTCGGGCAGCACCAGAACGGCCGCGGCTTCGAGTTGCAGCACTTCGCCGGTCAGCGCCGCCCCGCCGCGCCGCGTCACGCGCACCCTGTCGCCAAGCCGGGCCGCGCCCGACAGCCCGCTCACCCGCAGGATGCCGCCCTGCGCCGCGATCACGCGGCCCACCGCATGCGCCGCGCAGAGCGCGGAAATCTCTGCCTGAATGCCTGCGATGCCGGTCCGGCTCATGCGTGCGCTCCGCTCATCTCCCGGGAACGGTTTCTAAACGAATCAGGGTTAAGCCTTGATTGAAGCCAAGCGAGGGAGACTCCCGGTGCTCGAGAAAATCGACCTGTTCCGCCTGTCGCAGGCGATGGCGCGCCATGCCGGGGCACGGCAGGCAGTGGTCGCGCAGAACATGGCCAATGCCGACACGCCCGGCTATGCCGCGCGCGATATCGCCCCCTTCTCCGCCCATCTCGACGGCACGCCGGTCCCTGCCCTGCGCGCAACGCGCCCCGGCCATATCGCCGGTTTCGCGGGCGCGCGCGGCTTCGAGCCGCAGATCGACCGCGCCGCGCCGCGCGACCCCAACGGCAATTCCGTCGCGCTCGAGACCGAAATGCTGCGCGGGGTCGAGGTTCGCCGCCAGCACACCCGCGCCCTCGCGATCTACCGCGCCGGACTCGACGTGCTGCGCGCCGCGATCGGGCGCAGTTGAGGAGCGGGCGGATGAGCGAGTTCTCCACCGCGCTGTCGGTCTCGTCGAGCGGCCTCAGGGCACAGGCCCAGAGGCTGCGCCACGTCGCCGAAAACATCGCCAATGCCGACACGCCCGGCTACCGGCGCAAGACGATCGGCTTCGAGGCCGCGCGCGGTGCCGGTGCGGCGGGCACGAGCGCGGGCACCGCCCCCCCCGAGGGCGGCGTGATCCCCGGGCCCGTCCGCCTCGACCGCACGCCGCTGCGGCAGGTCTACGACCCCGCGCACCCGCTCGCCGACGCGACCGGCCATTACGACGGCTCGAACGTGAACCTCATGATCGAGATGGCCGACGCGCGCGAGGCGCAGCGCAGCTACGAGGCCAATCTCAAGATGTTCGACCAGGCCAGGCAGATGTCGTCGGAGCTGATGGACCTGCTGCGCCGATGATCGCCGCCGCCTGACACAGACCAGAGGAGATCCAGAATGGATATCGCCGCAACAACCGCCGCGCAGGGCTATTCCGAACTGCGCCGCGCCGCCCGCCCCGATCCCGCGGGCACCGAGGCCCGGCCCGCCGCCGCCGCGCTGGCGCGGGATTTCGCCGCGACCCTGCGCGAGGGCGAAGAGACCGCGATCGCCGCCATGACCGGAGGGGCCGATCCGCATGCGCTGGTCGAGGCGCTGGTGCAGACCGAACTCGCGGTGCAGACCGCGGTGACGGTGCGCGACCGCGTGGTCGAGGCCTACCAGGAAATCCTGCGGATGCCGGTCTGAGCCGATGGGAGACGAAATCCTCTTCTACGACACGCTGCGTGAAGGCCTCTGGGTGTCGCTGATCGTGTCGCTGCCGATCCTCGTGGTGGCGCTTGTCGCCGGGCTGCTCGTCGGGCTCTTCCAGGCGCTCACGTCGATCCAGGAACTGACCCTCACCTTCGTGCCCAAGCTCGGCGCGATCGTCCTCACCTTCTGGCTCAGCATGGGCTTCATGACGCAGACGCTCGTGACCTTCTTCCAGGACCGGCTCGTGCCGCTCATCATCGGAGGCTGAAACATGGAAGCCGCAGGATACGCCACGCTCACCCGCCAGTCGGGACTGATGCGCGAGATGCAGATCGTGGCCCACAACATCGCCAATGCCGCGACCACGGGCTACCGCGCCGAGGGGCTGATGTTCTCGGAATACGTGCGCCGGGCCGGGGACGGGCCGTCGCTATCGATGGCGCGGGGCAATATCGCGCTGACCTCGCAGGCCCAGGGGCCGCTCGCGCCCACCGGCGGCAGCTTCGATTTCGCCATCGAGGGCGAGGGATTCTTTCCCGTCGAGACGGCGGAGGGCGTGCGGCTCACCCGTGCCGGGGCGTTCTCGCTCTCGGCGGGTGGCGATCTGGTGACCGCCGACGGATTTCGCCTGCTCGATGCCGGCGGCGCGCCGGTCTTCGTGCCGCCCGACATCGGCGCGCCGGGGCTCGCCGCCGACGGCACGCTGAGCGCCGATGGCCGCCCGCTGGCGCAGCTTGGCCTGATCCGCCCGGCGGGCGACGGCACCCTGCTGCGCGCGGGCGGCAATCTCTTCGAGGCACCGGGCGGGACCGAGCCGGCAGAGGGCGGGCGCATCGTGCAGGGCTTTCTCGAAGGCTCGAATGTCGAGCCGCTGAGCCAGATCGCGCGGCTCATCGAGGTGCAGCGCGCCTACGAGATGGGCCAGGGCTTTCTCGATACCGAAAACCAGCGCGTGCGCGACGCGCTCGACACGTTCGTGCGCTGAACAGCAGGAGGCAGGAGATGCGCATTCTCAAGATCGCCGCCACGGGGATGGCCGCCCAGCAGATGCGGGTGGAGACGATTTCGAACAACCTCGCCAACATGTCGACCACCGGCTACAACGCCCGCCGCGCGGAATTCGCCGATCTGCACTACCAGCAGGTATCGCGGGCGGGCACGATCAGCGCCGCCGACGGTTCGGTGCTGCCCACGGGCGTGCAGCTCGGGCTCGGCGTGCGGCCCGCGGCGGTTTCGGTGCACCTTTCGCAGGGCTCGCTGCGCCAGACGGGCGGCGATCTCGACCTCGCCATCGACGGCGCGGGCTTTCTCGAGGTGACGCTGCCCTCGGGGCAGGCCGCCTATACCCGCGATGGCGGGCTGAAACGCTCGGCCGAGGGGCTGATCGTCACCTCCGACGGCTTTCCCGTGGCCCCCGAGATCGCGATCCCCGACGATGCCCGCAGCCTGTCGATCAACCCCGAGGGCGAGGTGTTCGCCTTTTTCGACGATGCCGCGGCGGCGCAGCCGCTCGGCCAGCTCAACCTCGTGGGCTTCGCCAATGCCAAGGGGCTCGAGGCCATCGGCAACAACCTGTTCCAGGAGACCGAGGCCTCGGGCGCGCCCAATACCGGCACCGCCGGCCAGGACGGGCTCGGCACGCTGCGTCACGGCTATCTCGAGGACAGTTCCGTCGACCCGGTGCGCGAGATCACCGAACTGATCGAGGCGCAGCGCGGCTACGAGCTCAACGCCAAGGTCATCACCGCCGCCGACCAGATGCTCGCGGCGACGACGCAGGTGCGGTGATG
>CAJXKX010000175.1 GCA_913055965.1 uncultured Roseovarius sp. | reverse complement strand
GGCGATCACGGCGGCGCTCGACGGCGCGCTCATCGGACCCGAGACCGGGTTCGACCCCGGCGCGTTCCGCGACCTGCCCGATCCTTTCCCGCTGTGGCGGCGGGCGGACGCGGCCTGAGGGATGCGGGCGGTGGCGGGCGCGCGGGCGTGCGCCGCGCGGGGCAATCTTCGCTGCGGATTGCCCCGCCGCGCGCGGGTGGCAGGCGGGCTCGACGCGTATGACCGGCTGCCTGCGCCGTTGCGGCGTTGGCTGGCGCAGGCGGTGCTGCCCTGGTCGGTGCGCTCGGCGCGGCGACTGTGGCAGAGGGCGCTTGCGGAGAGCGGCGGGGACGTGGCACGGGCGCTCGCCCGTCTCGATGAGGCGGAGGCAAGGCAGCTTGCGCGTGAGAGCTGTCTGCGAGGAATGTAAAATATTTTACAATCCACAGCACGCGAAAGTCCACATTTTCACAGGATTTCCTTGAGAAAAATTCGTACAGTTAATTTTTTACCGCTTTTGTTGTATGTCCGATCCCGGGAGATGCCTTTGTGTGCCATGGCACACGAACTGATCAAGGGATGGAGGACGACCAATCATGAACGAGAGTGCAGTTGCCGTTGGGGAAAGCGGGTTTCACATCGATGCCGCAACCTATGAGCGCATGTATGCCGAATCGATTCGCGACCCGGAGGCGTTCTGGGGCGCGCATGGTCGGCGGCTCGACTGGATCAAGCCCTACACCAAGGTAAAGAACACCTCGTTCGCCTATGACGACGTGTCGATCAAGTGGTTCGAGGACGGCACGCTGAATGTCGCCGCCAACTGCATCGACCGGCATCTGGCGACGCGCGGCGATCAGACCGCGATCATCTGGGAGCCGGACGAGCCCGGCGACGAGGCGCTGCACATCACCTATCGCGAATTGCACGCGCAGGTCTGCAAGATGGCCAATGTGCTCAAGGGGCTGGGGGTCGAAAAGGGCGACCGGGTGGTGATCTACCTGCCGATGATCCCCGAGGCGGCCTATGCCATGCTCGCCTGTGCCCGGATCGGCGCGATCCATTCCATCGTCTTCGCCGGGTTCTCGCCCGATGCGCTGGGCGCGCGGATCAACGGTTGCGACGCCAAGGTTGTCATCACCGCCGATCACGCCCCGCGCGGCGGGCGCAAGACCAAGCTGAAGGACAACGTCAATCAGGCGCTGCTGCACGATACGGACGAGGTCAAATGCCTCGTGGTGCGGCGCACCGGCGATCAGGTGGCGTGGCGCGCGGGCCTCGATTTCTGGTGGCACGAAGAGGCCGAAAAGGTCGGCACCGACTGCGCTCCCGAGGAAATGAACGCCGAAGACCCGCTGTTCATCCTCTACACCTCAGGCTCGACCGGGCAGCCCAAGGGCGTGGTGCACACGACCGGCGGCTATCTGGCCTACGCGTCGATGACGCATGAATACATCTTCGACTATCACGAGGGCGATATCTACTGGTGCACCGCCGATGTGGGCTGGGTCACGGGCCACAGCTATATCGTCTATGGGCCGCTGGCCAATGGCGCGACAACGGTGATGTTCGAGGGCGTGCCGACCTATCCCGATGCGGGCCGGTTCTGGCAGGTCTGCGAGCGCCACAAGGTCACGCAGTTCTACACCGCCCCCACCGCCATCCGGGCGCTGATGGGCAAGGGCACGGGGCCGGTCGAGGCGTCGGACCTCTCGAGCTTGCGCATCCTCGGATCGGTGGGCGAGCCGATCAACCCCGAGGCCTGGAACTGGTACAACGAGAACGTGGGCAAGGGCCGCTGCCCCATCGTGGACACGTGGTGGCAGACGGAAACGGGCGGTATCCTGATCACCCCGCTGCCCGGTGTCGCGACCGATCCCAAGCCCGGCTCGGCGACCAAGCCGTTCTTTGGCGTGGCCCCCGTCGTGCTCGACGATCAGGGCAATGAACTGGAGGGCGCTGTCGAGGGCGTGCTGGCGCTCAAGGACAGCTGGCCGGGCCAGATGCGCACCGTCTGGGGCGATCACAAGCGGTTCGTCTCGACCTATTTCGAGATGTTCAAGGGTTACTATTTCTCGGGCGATGGGTGCCGCCGCGACGCGGATGGCGATTACTGGATCACCGGACGGGTGGATGACGTGATCAACGTCTCGGGGCACCGGATGGGCACCGCCGAGGTCGAGTCGGCGCTGGTCGCGCATGCGACCGTCAGCGAGGCCGCCGTCGTGGGCTATCCGCACGACATCAAGGGGCAGGGCATCTATTGCTATGTCACCCTGATGGACGGCGTGGAGGCCACGGACGAGCTGCGCACGCAGCTTGCCAACTGGGTGCGCCAGGAAATCGGCCCGATCGCCAAGCCGGATGTCATCCAATGGGCGCCCGGCCTGCCCAAGACGCGCTCGGGCAAGATCATGCGCCGCATCCTGCGCAAGATCGCCGAGAACGATTTCGACAGCCTTGGCGATACCTCGACGCTGGCCGATCCGTCGGTGGTCGACGACCTGATCGCCAACCGTGCCGGCGCGTGAGGGGGGCATGATCATGGACGGAGCCAAGACACCTTCGACCGCCGCCAATCTCGTCCTGCTCGGGCCGCCGGGCGCGGGCAAGGGCACGCAGGCACGGATGCTCGAGGACGCGTTCGGGCTGGTGCAGCTCTCGACCGGCGACCTCTTGCGCGCCGCCGTCACGGCGGGCACCGAGGCAGGGCTTCAGGCCAAGGCGGTTATGGAGGCGGGCGATCTGGTCTCGGACGAGATCGTCATCGCGATCCTGCGTGACCGGCTGGCCGAGCCTGACTGCGCGAATGGTGTCATCCTCGACGGCTTTCCGCGCACCACGGTGCAGGCCGAGGCGCTGGACGGGCTGATGGCCGATCTGGGCGCGGGCATTCGCGCGGCGATAAGCCTGGAGGTGGACGACGCCGCGATGGTGACGCGCATTTCCGGGCGGTTCACCTGCGCGGGTTGCGGCGAGGGCTATCACGACACGTTCAAGGCCCCTGCCGTGGAGGGGGTCTGCGACAAGTGCGGCGGCACCGAAATGACCCGCCGCGCCGATGACAATGCCGAAACGGTAGAGAGCCGCCTGCGCGCCTATCACGCGCAGACCGCGCCGCTCATCGACTATTACGACGCGCGCGGCGTGCTGGCCCGCGTCGATGCCATGGCCGAGATCGATGCCGTGGCGCAAGAGCTGAACAAGATCGTCCGTCAGGCGGTCGTGTAAGGGAAGGCCCGCGCCGGGATGGTCCCGGCCCGGGCAGGAGGAAACCTTTGACAAGGGGAGGACACGCTTTGTCCGACAAGGAAGCCGCGGCGGCATATTGGAAGACCAATGTCCGCATCATTCTCTGGAGCCTGGTGATCTGGGCTCTGGTCTCGTTCGGGTTCGGCATTCTGCTGCGTCCCATGCTGTCGGGGATCGCCGTGGGCGGCACCGACCTCGGGTTCTGGTTCGCGCAGCAAGGGTCGATCCTGGTCTTTCTGGCGCTGATCTTCTTCTACGCCTGGCGGATGAACAAACTCGATGCCGAACACGGCGTCGGTGAAGAATAAGGGAGCCGGGACCAATGGATCAGTTTACCCTCAACCTGCTGTTCGTGGGCGCATCCTTCGCGCTCTACATCGGCATCGCGGTCTGGGCACGCGCCGGATCGACCTCTGAATTCTATGCGGCTGGCCGGGGCGTGCATCCCGTGACCAACGGCATGGCGACCGCCGCCGACTGGATGTCGGCCGCCTCGTTCATCTCGATGGCGGGCCTCATCGCCTTTACCGGCTATGACAACTCGACCTTCCTGATGGGCTGGACCGGTGGCTACGTGCTGCTGGCGCTGCTGCTCGCGCCCTACCTGCGCAAGTTCGGCAAGTTCACGGTGTCCGAGTTCATCGGCGACCGGTTCTATTCGCCCACCGCGCGGCTGGTGGCGGTGATCAGCCTGCTGGTCGCCTCGCTCACCTACGTGATCGGGCAGATGACCGGCGTGGGCGTGGCCTTTGGCCGCTTTCTGGAGATCTCCAACACCGCCGGTCTGCTGATCGGGGCCTGTGTGGTTTTCGCCTACGCGGTGTTCGGCGGCATGAAGGGCGTGACCTATACGCAGGTCGCGCAATATGTCGTGCTGATCATGGCCTACACGATCCCGGCGATCTTCATCTCGCTGCAGCTGACCGGCAACCCGATCCCGCCGCTCGGCCTCTTTGGCGAGCATCAGGCGAGTGGCGAGCCGCTTCTGGCCAAGCTGGACCAGATCGTGCGCGAACTGGGCTTCAACGAATATACCGCCCATCATGGCGATACGTTCAACATGGTTCTGTTCACGCTGTCGCTGATGATCGGCACCGCCGGTCTGCCGCACGTGATCATGCGCTTCTTTACCGTGCCCCGCGTGGCCGATGCGCGCTGGTCGGCGGGCTGGGCGCTGGTCTTCATCGCGCTGCTTTACCTCACCGCCCCGGCTGTGGGTGCGATGGCGCGGCTCAACATCACCGAACTGATGTGGCCCAATGGCACCGACGCGCAGGCGGTCTCGGTCGAGCAGATCGAGAGCGACCCCAAGTATGACTGGATGGCCACCTGGCAGAAGACCGGCCTTCTGGGCTGGGAAGACAAGAACGGCGACGGGCGTATCCAGTACTACAACGACGCCAATGCCGCGATGCAGGAAAAGGCCGCCGAAAACGGCTGGGCGGGCAACGAACTCACGAACTTCAACCGTGACATCCTCGTGCTGGCCAACCCCGAGATCGCCAACCTTCCGGGCTGGGTGATCGGTCTGGTCGCTGCCGGTGGCCTGGCTGCCGCGCTGTCGACCGCTGCGGGGCTTCTGCTGGCGATTTCCTCGGCGGTGAGCCACGACCTGATCAAGGGTCAGCTCAACCCGGGGATCTCGGAGAAGGGCGAGCTTCTGTCGGCGCGGATCGCGATGGCGGCGGCAATCGCCGTGGCCACCTATCTGGGCCTCAACCCGCCAGGCTTTGCCGCGCAGACGGTGGCGCTGGCCTTCGGTCTGGCGGCGGCTTCGATCTTCCCGGCGCTGATGATGGGCATCTTCACCAAGGTGAACAACAAGGGTGCCGTGGCCGGCATGATCGCGGGTCTCGTGGTCACGCTGATCTACATCTTCCTGCACAAGGGCTGGTTCTTCATCCCCGACACCAACAGCTTCACCGACGCCGATCCGCTGCTTGGCACGATCAAGTCGACCTCCTTCGGGGCTGTGGGCGCTGCGATCAACTTTGCCGTGGCCTTCACCGTGTCGAAGATGACGGCCCCGATCCCGCAGGATATCGAGGACCTGGTCGAGAGCGTCCGCGTGCCCAAGGGCGCGGCGGCGGCCATCG
>CAJXKX010000174.1 GCA_913055965.1 uncultured Roseovarius sp. | reverse complement strand
GGCCGCCCATGCCTGCATGATGAGTGCGAAGCCGGTCGCGGCGGCAACGCTGCCCGCCGCGATGATGTAACGCCTTGTCCTGGCCATGACAGCCTCCGAGCCGCGAATGTATCGGGTTCGGGTGATAGCCGCCAAAAAAGGCCGCACCGTGTCAGGAAAACGGGGATTTCCGGCCGCGGCCGCTCAGATCAGGCCAGCCTGCCGTGGCAATGCTTGAACTTCTTTCCCGATCCGCAGGGGCAGGCATCGTTGCGCCCCGGATTGCCCCATGTCGCCGGGTCGGATTCGACGAACCCGGGCGCGGCGTCGGGAAACGCCGCCCCGGCTTCGGCCCCGGCGGGCTGCGCCGCCGCCTCCATCGCCGCGCGCTGCGCCTCGAGATCGCGCATCAGGGCGGTTTGCTCTTCCTCGGTCATGGGGCGGATCTGCGCGAGCTTCTGGCTCACGTCCAGGCGAAGCCCGTCGAGCATCGACTCGAACAGCTGGAACGATTCGTTCTTGTACTCGTTGAGCGGGTCGCGCTGCGCATAGCCGCGGAACCCGACCACAGAGCGCAGGTGTTCGAGCGTCAGCAGGTGCTCGCGCCACTTGGCGTCGATGGTCTGCAACAGCACCTGTTTCTCGATCATGCGCATGGTATCGGGGCCGAATTGCGCGGCCTTGGCGGCCATCATCTCGTCGGCGTTACGCTCCAGCCGCTCGACGATATCCTCGTCGTCCACGCCTTCCTCGTCGGCCCATTCGACCACCGGCAGGTCCATCCCCAGCCGTTCGAGCACCGCCGCCTGAAGCCCCTCGGTATCCCATTGGTCGGCATAGGTCTTGGGCGGCATGTACTGATCGACCAGATCGGCGATCACCTCGGCGCGCATGTCGCCGACGATCTCGCTCAGGTCCTCGGCCTTCATGATGTCGAGACGCTGCTTGAAGATCACCTTGCGCTGCTCGTTCATCACGTCGTCGAACTTCAGCAACTGCTTGCGGATGTCGAAATTGCGCGCCTCCACCTTGGCCTGCGCGCGCTCGAGGCTCTTGTTCACCCAAGGGTGGATGATCGCCTCGCCCTCCTTCATGCCCAGAGTCGAGAGCACCTTTTCCAGCCGGTCGCTGCCGAAGATGCGCATCAGGTCATCCTCAAGACTGAGATAGAAGGCCGACATCCCCGGGTCGCCCTGCCGCCCCGACCGCCCGCGCAACTGGTTGTCGATGCGGCGGCTTTCGTGGCGTTCGGTCGCGAGCACGAAGAGCCCGCCCGCTTCGATCACCGCCTGCTCGTCGGCGGCGTGCGCCTCTTCGATCCGGCGGCGGATCGCCTCGGGGTCGCTGTCGGGATCGGCGGCGATGGCCTCCATCACCTGGAAATCGACATTGCCGCCCAGCTTGATGTCGGTGCCGCGCCCGGCCATGTTGGTGGCGATGGTCACCGCGCCCAGCTTGCCCGCATCGGCGATGATCTGCGCCTCCTGCTCGTGCTGGCGCGCGTTCAGCACGTTATGCGGGATGCCGGCCTTCTTGAGCAGGGCGCTCAGCATCTCGGATTTCTCGATCGAGGTGGTGCCGACGAGGGTGGGCTGCCCCTTTTCATGGGCCTTGCCGATTTCCTCGACGATGGCATCGTATTTCTCGCGCACGGTGCGATAGACAGCGTCGTCCTTGTCGATCCGGGCGATAGGGCGGTTGGTGGGCACCTCGACCACGCCCAGCCCGTAGATCTCGGCGAATTCCTCGGCCTCGGTGACGGCGGTGCCGGTCATGCCCGACAGCTTGTCGTAAAGGCGGAAATAGTTCTGGAAGGTCACGGAAGCCAGGGTGACGTTCTCGGGGTGGATCTGACAGCCCTCCTTGGCCTCGATCGCCTGGTGCAACCCGTCCGACAGGCGCCGCCCGGCCATCATCCGGCCGGTGAACTCGTCGATCAGCACCACCTCGCCGCCGCGCACGATATAGTCCTTGTCCTTCTGGAACAGCTTGTGCGCGCGCAGGCCCTGGTTGACGTGGTGCACGATGGTCGTGCTTTCGGGATCATAGAGCGATTGCCCCTCGGGCAGAAGCCCGCGCTCGTGCAACAGCTGTTCGAGAAATTCGTTGCCCTCGTCGGTATAGGTGACGTTGCGGGTCTTTTCGTCGAGGCTGTAATGCGACTCGTCGAGGTCGGGGATCACCGTGTCGATGGTGCGGTAGAGATCGCTGCGGTCCTGGCTGGGGCCGGAAATGATCAGCGGCGTGCGCGCCTCGTCGATCAGGATGCTGTCCACCTCGTCGACAATCGCGAAATTGTGTCCGCGCTGGTTCATCTCCTCGAGCGAGGATTTCATGTTGTCCCGCAGGTAGTCGAAGCCAAGCTCGTTATTGGTGGCATAGGTCACGTCGGCGGCGTAGGCCTGCTT
The DNA here is from genome assembly GCA_913055965.1 of uncultured Roseovarius sp. Classification (GTDB taxonomy): domain Bacteria; phylum Pseudomonadota; class Alphaproteobacteria; order Rhodobacterales; family Rhodobacteraceae; genus Roseovarius. Next base: position 2,941 of record CAJXKX010000174.1, on the reverse strand, counting down.
CTTCTCGGCCTCGGGCTGCTGCGGATAGATCACCCCGGTGGTCATGCCGAGCGCGGCAAAGACCTTGCTCATCCATTCGGCATCGCGCTTGGCGAGATAGTCGTTGACGGTGACGATATGCACGCCCTTGCCCGACAACGCGTTGAGATAGGCGGGCAGGGTCGCGACCAGCGTCTTGCCCTCGCCCGTCTTCATCTCCGAGATATTGCCCTGGTGCAGGAAAATGCCGCCCATGAGCTGCACGTCGAAGGCGCGCAGGCCAAGCGCCCGCCGCGCCCCCTCGCGGCAATTGGCAAAGGCTTCGGGAAGAAGCGCGTCGAGGCTCTCACCCTCGGCGATACGCTTGCGGAACGCCTCGGTTCGTTCGATCAGCCCCGCGTCGCTCAGCGCCTCGTATTCCGGCTCGAGCGCGTTGATCCTGTCGACAATCGGCCGCGTCGCCTTGACCTTGCGATCGTTCGGAGTGCCGAAAATTTTGCGCGCGACCGTTCCAATACCAAGCATGTCTCGTCCGTTCCGGTGTTTTGACTTCTTCGAAAGGCAATCGCTTGCCCCGCTTGCCCGCGCGCCCTAAAACGGGCGCAAGTTCGGTGGGCCGCGCCTAGATACCAAGGCGATGTAAGGGGCCGCCGGAAAAGTGTCAACGTCGCACGCCGGGGCGCGTGCGGCGATCTGGATAAAGGATCATCCCCATGCTGAACCGGCTTCTCGCCACCGTCCTGCTTGCAGCGCTCGGCGCGGGCGCGCCCGCAGCGGCGCAGGATACGCCCGGACAAGACGCCGTGATGGCCACCGTCGGCGATACCGAGATCACCCTTGGCCACATGCTTGCGCTGCGCGCCACGCTGCCCGAGCAATACAACCAGATTCCCCCCGATGTGCTGTTTCGCGGCGTGCTCGACCAGTTGATCCAGCAGGAATTGCTGCGCCAGGCGCAGGATGGGCCGCTCTCGCCCGTCGCGCAGTTGCGGCTCGACAACGAGCAGCGCGCCATCGCCGCCTCGGACGTGATCGCCGAGGTCACCGACGGTGCCGTGACCGACGAGGCGCTGCAATCGGCCTACGAGAGCGCCTATGGTGGCGACAGCGACGAGACAGAGTATCGCGCCGCACATATCCTCGTCGAGACCGAGGAAGAGGCGCAGGCGCTGATCGACGAAATCTCCGGCGGCGCCAATTTCGCCGCGCTCGCGCAAGAGCATTCCATCGGCCCCTCGGGCCCCTCGGGCGGCGATCTTGGCTGGTTCGCCGCGGGCGTGATGGTGCCCGAGTTCTCCGACGCGGTGATGGCGCTCGACGTGGGCGCGGTATCCGACCCGGTGCAGACGCAATTCGGCTGGCATGTCATCCAGCTCAACGAGACGCGGATGAAAGAGCAGCCCGCGCTCGAAGAGGTTCGCGACGAGCTGGCCGAGACCCTGCGCAGGCAGGCGCTCGACGCCCGTATCGCCGAGCTCGAAGCCGCCGCCGCTGTCGACCGCTCGGGCAGCGACGGGATCGAGCCCGCGCTGATCAACCGGTTCGACCTGCTGGAGAACTGATCCCATGGGCAAATCCCTGCCGGTCTCGCCACTCGCGCCCGCGACCTTCCCCGACCTGCCCGAGATCGGCGGCCTGCGCCTTGCCACCGCCGAGGCCGGGGTGCGCTATGCGGGGCGTACCGACGTGATGCTCGCCCATCTCGCCCCCGGCACGGCCATGGCGGGGGTGTTCACCCGGTCGGCCACGCGCTCGGCCGCGGTGCTGGACTGTGAGGCCAAGATCGGCGGCACCGGCGAGGAAGGTGCCGCGATCCTCGTCAATTCCGGGAATGCCAATGCCTTTACCGGGCGGCGCGGGGCCGCGGCGGTCGAGGCGGTGACCGCCGCCGCAGCCCGGCGGCTCGGCATCCCGGCGGCGCGCGTCTTTACCTCCTCTACCGGGGTGATCGGCGAGCCGCTCCCGCACGAGCGCATAACCGCCTGTCTCGACGATCTCGCCGGCCGTCTCGCGCCCGATGGCCTCGCCGGAGCCGCGCGCGCGATCATGACGACCGACACCTTTCCCAAGGGCGCGACCGAGACCGTCACCATAGACGGCCAGCACGTGCGCATCGCGGGCATCGCCAAGGGATCGGGCATGATCGCCCCCGACATGGCCACGATGCTGGTCTATCTCTTCACCGACGCGGCGATGGAGCAGCGCGTGCTGCAGGACATGCTGAGCGTGCTCACCCGCTCCACCTTCAACTGCATCACCGTGGACAGCGACACCTCTACCTCCGACACGCTGCTGATGGCCGCCACAGGCGCGTCGGGCATCCGCGTGACCGAGACGAATGTCGGCTTCATGGAGGCGCTGCGCCGGGTGATGCTCGACCTCGCGCATCAGGTGGTGCGCGACGGCGAGGGGGCGACGAAATTCATCGAGGTCTCGGTGACAGGCGCCGCCTCGGACGCCGACGCGCATGTCCATGCCAAATCCATCGCCAATTCGCCGCTGGTCAAGACCGCCATCGCGGGCGAAGACCCGAACTGGGGGCGTATCGTCATGGCGGTGGGCAAGTCCGGCGCACGCGCCGACCGCGACCGCCTGTCGATCTGGTTCGGCGATCTGGAGGTGGCGCGCGAAGGCGAGGTAAGCCCCGCGCATGACGAGGCCCGCGCCGCCGCCTACATGAAGAACGAGGAGATCGTGATCCATGTCGATCTGGGTCTCGGCGGCGGCACCGCGCGGGTCTGGACCTGCGACCTGACCCACGGCTACATCGACATCAACGCGGATTACCGGTCTTGAAAACGGTCCTCGTCTCGGCCGTTGCGCTGATCGATATCGACGGGCGCATCCTGCTGTCGCAGCGGCCCGAGGGCAAATCCATGGCCGGGCTGTGGGAGTTTCCGGGCGGCAAGGTCGAACCCGGAGAGACGCCAGAGGCCGCGCTCATCCGCGAATTGCACGAAGA
>CAJXKX010000173.1 GCA_913055965.1 uncultured Roseovarius sp. | reverse complement strand
GGTGGCCCGCCACGTTGATCACGTCATCGGTGCGCGCCATGATCCACAGATAGCCGTCCTCGTCCTTCATGCCCGCGTCACCGGTCTCGTAATAGCCGGGGAAGTGGTCGAGATAGGATTTGCGATAGCGCCCTTCGGCGTTCCACAGCGTCGGCAGCGTGCCCGGCGGCAAGGGCAGCCTGACCGCGATCGCGCCCAGCGTGCCCGCCGGCACCTCGTGCCCGCCCTCGTCGAGGATCTGCACGTCATAGCCCGGCATCGCCACGGTGGGCGAGCCCACCTTCACCGGCAGAGCCTCGAGCCCCGCCGGATTGCCCGCGATGGTCCAGCCCGTCTCGGTCTGCCACCAGTGATCGTAGACCGGCACGCCCATCTTGTCGGCGGCCCAGTTGATCGTGTCCGGATCGGCGCGTTCACCCGCAAGGTAGAGCGCGCGCAGGCAGGAAATGTCGTATTTCTCCAGTTCCTTCGCCTCCGGGTCGTCCCGCTTGATCGCGCGGAACGCCGTGGGCGCGGTAAAGAAGCTGCGCACGTTGTGCTCGGAAATCACCCGCCAGAAGGTGCCCGCGTCGGGCGTGCCCACCGGCTTGCCCTCGAACACCACGGTGGTGTTGCCGTGGATGAGCGGGCCATAGCAGATATAGCTGTGCCCCACGACCCAGCCCACATCCGAGGCCGCCCAGAACACCTCGCCGGGGTTCACGTCATAGATGTTCTTCATCGTCCAGTTGAGCGCCACCAGGTGCCCGCCGGTGTGACGCACCACGCCCTTGGGCTGACCGGTCGTGCCGGAGGTATAGAGGATATAGGCCGGGTGATTGCCCTCGACCGGCAGGCAGTCGGCGGGCTCCACCCCGTATTGGAACGCGTGCCAGTCGAGATCGCGCCCCTCCTCCAGGTGCGCCACCTCCTCCTCGCGCTGAAAGATCACGCAGAATTCGGGCTTGTGCGCCGCCTGTTCGATGGCCCCGTCGAGCAGCGGCTTGTACTGCACCACGCGCCCCGGCTCGATCCCGCAGGAGGCGGCGATGATCGCCTTGGGCGCGCAATCGTCGATCCGCACCGCCAGTTCATGCGCCGCGAAGCCGCCGAACACCACCGAATGCACCGCGCCGATGCGCGCGCAGGCCAGCATCGCCTCCAGCGCCTCGGGCACCATCGGCATGTAGATGATGACGCGGTCGCCCTTCTCGACGCCGCGCGCGCGCAGCGCGCCTGCAAGCCGCGCGACGCGGCTGCGCAGCTGCGCATAGCTGATCTTCTGCTTGATGCCGGTCACCGGGCTGTCATGGATGATCGCCGTCTGCGCCCCGCGCCCGGCCTCGACATGGCGGTCCACCGCGTTCCAGCAGGTATTGACCAGCCCGTCGGAGAACCATTCATAGAGCGGCGCATGCTCGGCGAAGAGCGCCTTCGACGGCTTCTGCACCCAGTCGATCGCCTCGGCCTGTTCGAGCCAGAACCCCTCCGGATCGGCCAGCGAGCGCTCGTAAATCTCCTTGTATCCCATCGTATCCTCCTCCGATGCCTTGCACAGGTGTTACGGATCAACCGGCCATGCGGCAAGCGCCGAGCGCGACCGCGCGTCAGATGGCCGCGAAAAATTTGCAGAAATAGAGGGTGCCGACGTGCAAATTTTTGCAAACCCACCGCAAATCAGGAGCAGTACAGGAAAGGATGGCAGGGTTTGCAAACTATCCTGCAAACCCTGCTAATCGGCGATTCTACCCGTAATGCGCCACCGGCGTGCCCGCGATGGCCGCCATGTTGAGCAATCCGCGCGCGGTGATCCCCGGTGTCACCACATGCGCGCGATTGCCCATGCCCATCAGGATCGGCCCCACCTCGAGCCCCCCTGCCTTGGCCTTGAGGATGTTGCGCACACCCGAGGCGGCATCGGCATGGCCGAAGATCAGCACGTTGGCCGCGCCGTCCAGCCGGTTGCCGGGCAGCAGCCGCTCGCGCAGGTCGGCATCGAGCGCGGCATCCACGTTCATCTCGCCCTCGTAGGCGAAATCGCGCGGCGCCGCGTCGAGCAATTCGATGGCCGCGCGCAGCCGCTTGCCCGACCCCTCGGCCTGGTTGCCGAATTGCGATTGCGAGCAGAACGCCACCTTGGGCACGAGGCCGAAGCGCCGCACATGGCGCGCGGCGCCGATGGCGATCTCGGCGAGGTTTTCGGGCGTGGGCAGCGAATAGACATGCGTGTCGGCGATAAAGAGCGGCCCGTCCTCGAGGATCATCAGGCTGAGCGCGCCATGGGGGTGGTGCTCGTCATCGGCCAGCACCTGGGAGACATAGTTGAGATGCCAGCGAAACTCGCCGAACGTGCCGCAGATCAGGCTGTCGGCCTCGCCGCGATGCACCATCACCGCCCCGATGGCGGTGGTGTTGGTGCGCATCACCGCCTTGGCGATGTCGGGCGTCACGCCCCGGCGCGCCATGATCGCGTGATAGGTCTCCCAATAGTCGCGGTAGCGCGGGTCGTTCTCGGGGTTGACGACGTTGAAATCGCGTTCGGGCCGGATCGCGAGCCCCGCCCGCTCGCAGCGCCGCGCGATCACGTCGGGCCGCCCGATCAGGATCGGCTGTTCCGTGGTCTCTTCCAGCACCGCCTGGGCCGCGCGCAGCACCCGCTCGTCCTCGCCCTCGGCAAAGACGAGGCGGCGCTCGGCGTCGCGCGCCGCCTCGAACACGGGCCGCATCAAGAGCGCCGACTTGAACACGCTGGCATCCAGATCGGCCTTGTATTGCTCGAGGTCGGCGATGGGGCGCGTGGCCACGCCCGTCTCCATCGCCGCGCGCGCCACGGACGAAGACACGATCCCCGACAGGCGCGGATCGAACGGCTTGGGGATCAGGTAATCGGGGCCGAAATTCATCGTCTCGCCGCGATAGGCCGCCGCCGCCTCGGCGCTTGTCGAGGCGCGGGCCAACTCGGCGATGCCCTGCACGCAGGCCACCTGCATGGCGTCGTTGATCTCGGTCGCACCCACGTCCAGCGCCCCGCGAAAGATGAACGGGAAACACAACACGTTATTGACCTGATTGGGAAAATCGGATCGCCCCGTGGCGATGATCGCGTCCGGCACGGCGGCACGGGCGGCATCGGGCATGATCTCGGGATCGGGGTTCGCCAGCGCAAAGACGATGGGCCGCGCCGCCATCTCACGCACCATTTCGGGGCGGAGGACGTTGGGCCCCGACAGCCCCAGAAAGAGATCGGCGCCTTCGATCACCTCGGCCAGCGTGCGCTTGTCCGAGGCTTGCGCAAAGGCCGCCTTTTCGGGGTTCATGTCCACCTCGCGGCCCTCGTGGACCAGCCCGTGAATGTCGCACAGCCAAACGTTCTCGCGCCTGACCCCCAGCTTCAGCAGCATGTTGAGGCAGGCGATGCCCGCCGCGCCGCCGCCCGCCGAGACGACCTTTATCTCCTCGAACCGCTTGCCCGCCACGTGCAGCGCGTTGGTCGCCGCCGCGCCCACCACGATGGCGGTGCCGTGCTGATCGTCGTGAAAGACCGGGATGTTCATCCGCTCGCGGCAGATGCGCTCGACGATGAAACAGTCGGGCGCCTTGATATCCTCGAGATTGACCGCGCCGAAGGTCGGCTCCAGCGCGCAGACGATCTCGGCCAGCCGTTCCGGGTCCGCCTCGTTCACCTCGATATCGAAACAGTCGATGTTGGCGAATTTCTTGAAGAGCACCGCCTTGCCCTCCATCACCGGCTTCGAGGCCAGCGCGCCGATATTGCCCAGCCCCAGCACCGCGCTGCCGTTCGAGACCACGGCCACGAGATTGCCGCGCGCGGTGTAGCGCCGTGCTGTGGACGGATCGGTCTTGATCTCGATGCAGGCCTCGGCCACGCCGGGGCTGTAGGCCCGCGCGAGATCGCGGCCATTGGCCATCGGCTTGGTCGCGCGGATCTCCAGCTTGCCGGGTTTGGGGTGCTCGTGATAGTCCAGCGCCGCCGCGCGCAGGATGTCCTTGGGGCTGTCGGTCATGAGGGTCTCCGTGGCTGAAACGGGCCTGATCCGAGGATCGTTTAACATTAAACCATTTTGCTCTTAGCACGGTTCACCGACCCCGCAAACCCCCGCGTCGCGCCCCGCGCAGGGGCGCTCCCCCAGACTCTGCGGTTATCCGCGCCGCGACCACCAGATGAGCCAATAGATGTTTACTATCGGGCGAAAATAAGTCAGATTTCCCGGGTGTGATCCGGGGGGGCTCATGTCTGTCAATCGTATCCTGTTGCTTGCCTGCGCGTGTGCCGCGCTCCACTCCGCACCGGGCATGGCCCAGTCGCTGCGCGACTTGCCGGTGCCCGCCGAGTTTCCTCCCGCCTCCTATTCCGGCACCCAGTATGTCGACAGCGCGGGCTGCGTGTTCATCCGCGCGGGTGTCGGCGACAACGTGACATGGGTGCCGCGCCTCACCCGCTCTCGTCAGCCGCTCTGCGGATTTACACCGTCGCTCGCGCGCAGCGCCCCCGCGCCCGCCCCTGCCGAGGCCGCCCCCGCGCCGCGCCGCGCGGCCTCGGCCGCGCCCGCCCCCGCACCGGTGCAGCGCCCCGCGCAGCAGCCGGCCCCGCGCCGCACCGCCGCCGCCCCCGCACCGCGCCCGGCCAGCCCCGCGGCGGTCACCGTCATCGACATGCCCGCGCAACCGGTCGCTCGGCCCGCCGCCACCGCACCCCGGGCCGCAACGGCCGCCTCCGGCTCCGCGCGCCGCCTCGCCCCGCCCGAGCCCGCCCGTACCGCCTGTGCCGGGCTGACCGGTGTGTCGGCGGCCTATACCGTGCAACATGGCGGCGCGCCGGTGCGCTGCGGCCCGCAGGCCGCGCATCATGTCACCTACGCACATGGCAGCGGCACCCGCGCCGCGACACCGCCCCCCGGCACGCGCGCCACGCCGGCATGCACGAAGTCACGCGGATCGTGCCGGTCGAGCGCGCGCCCGTTCAGGCGCATCTCGCCGGCGTCGGGCGCCGTGAGTCCCGCAATTAGCGCGGCGAGCGCCGCCTGGCCGTTGCCCGAGACACCGGCGACGCCAACGATCTCGCGCGCCCGAACGGCCAGATCTGCCTGGTGCAGCGAGCGGCGGGCATCGGCCCCGGCCACGTCAACCGCCTCGAGTTCCAGCACCGGCGCCCCGGGGGACAACGGCGCCCGGCGCGAGCGGGGCACCTCGCGTCCCACCATCAGTTCCGCGATGGCGCGCCGGTCGGCGGCGGCGGTCTCGAGCTCGCCCACGTTGCGGCCGCCGCGCAGCACCACGATGCGGTTCGAGACCGCGAGCACCTCGCCCAGCTTGTGCGAGATGAAGACCACTGCAAGC
>CAJXKX010000172.1 GCA_913055965.1 uncultured Roseovarius sp. | reverse complement strand
CCGTCAGTCATGTAACGTCCGGCCCGCCCCGCGATCTGGGCCAGCTCGTTGGGCGCGAGCCTGCGCATCCGCCGGCCGTCGAACTTGGACAGGGCGGAGAAGGCCACGTGGTTCACGTCGAGGTTCAGCCCCATCCCGATCGCATCCGTGGCCACGAGGTAGTCGACATCCCCGTTCTGGTACATCGACACCTGCGCGTTGCGCGTGCGCGGGCTGAGCGCCCCCATCACCACGGCCACGCCCCCCTTCTGGCGGCGCATGAGCTCGGCGATCGCATAGAGATTGTCGACCGAGAACCCGACGATGGCCGAACGCCCGGGCATCCGGCTGATCTTCTTCGAGCCCGAGTACATCAGCTGCGAAAACCGTTCGCGCCGCATGAACTGCACCTTGGGAACGAGCGCCGCGATCGCGCCGCGCATCGTGTCCGAGCCCATGAAGAGCGTCTCGTGCAGGCCGCGCGCGCGTAGGAGCCGATCGGTGAAGACATGGCCGCGTTCCGGATCGGCGCAGAGCTGGATCTCGTCGATCGCCACGAAATCGGCGCCCAGACCCTCGGGCATCGCCTCGACCGTGCAGACCCAGTATTGCGCGCGCGGCGGCACGATGCGTTCCTCACCGGTGACGAGCGCCACCACCGAGGGCCCGCGCACGGCGACGATCCGCTCATAGACCTCGCGCGCCAGCAGGCGCAGCGGCAGGCCGATGATTCCGGTCGGATAGCCCAGCATCCGCTCGATGGCGTAGTGGGTCTTGCCGGTATTGGTTGGTCCCAGAACCGCGACGGTTCTCGACTGCCCGGACATGCGCGCCCCGTCCTCTCGCCTCGCGATCGTCGCTCAGATATCGGTTCCGCCCAGCTTGCGCGACACCCGTTCCAGCGCCTCGCTTACGGATTCGTGATGCGGATGTATAGAGTGCGCCTGCACGAAAGCCTCGCGCGCCAGCGCGAAACGCCCGGTTTCCTCGAGCACGCGGCCCATGCCGAACATCGCGTTGAAATGGCGCGGCTCCAGCACGATGGCCTGCGCGAGATCGTTGAGGGCGAGCCCGTAGCGCTCCTGCCGGAAGAACGCGACCGAGCGCAGGTGCCACGCCTCGGCAAAGCCCGGCGCGTGATCGATCGCCGCGCTCAGATGCTCGACCGCCGCCGTCATGTCGCCCGCCTCGAGCGCGTCCTCGCCCCGCCGCAGCAACAGGTCCATCGCGGCCGAACCCGAGCGCGCCCATTCCAGCTCGATTTCCGAGGCGATCCGCCGCGCCTCCTGCGGCGCGGCCCCGTCAAGCTGCGCGAACAGCGTGTCGAGCCGGGTGTCGTCGGCCGCCGCGGGTAAGGAAAACATGACCAGCGCCAGCAATGCCGCGACGGTATGGTTGAGATATCGGATCGCGTCTCTCATAACAGGGCCAGTGTAGCGCGGAATGCCGGGAGCGAAAGGCCCGACATCGCAATCGTGAAAGGATGCAGCAGATGAGCGACGTGATTGAAGCCGCGGTCAAGGCCCTCAACGACAAGATGGGCAGCGACGGATTCGACGGGGCGGCCAAGTTCGTGATCGAGGGCGAGGGCAGCATCGTGGTGGACGCAAGCGGCGCGCGCGCCGCCGATGACGACGCCGACGTGACGCTCAGCGCCGATGCCGACACGTTCGAATCGATCCTCGCGGGCGATCTCGATCCGACCGCCGCGTTCATGTCCGGGCGGCTGTCGGTGGATGGCGACATGGGGATGGCGATGAAGCTCGGCAGCATCCTCGCCTGATGGAGAGCGCGCCGCTCTTCGCGCAGGTCGCCGACGGCCCCGATGACGGGGCCGCGTGGTGGCTGCGCACGCGGGACGGCATGCGCATCCGCGCCGGGCTGTGGCACCGCGAGGCCGCGGCGGGCACGGTGCTGCTGTTTCCCGGCCGCACCGAGTATATCGAAAAGTACGGGCGCGCAGCGGGGCATTTCGCGGCGCGCGGGCTGGCCACGCTGGCGGTGGACTGGCGCGGGCAGGGGCTGGCCGACCGGCTGACCGGCGACACGATGTCCGGCCATGTGCTGCATTTCTCCGATTACCAGCACGACGTGGCCGCGCTGACCGAGGCGGCGCGCGCGCTCGACCTGCCGCGCCCCTGGCATCTGCTGGCGCATTCGATGGGCGGCTGCATCGGGCTGCGCGCGGCGATGGAGGGGCTCGACGTTGCGCGCGCGGTCTTTTCCGGGCCCATGTGGGGCATCAGGATGAGCGCGGGGCTGCGCCCCTTCGCCTGGTCGCTGGCCTGGAGCCTGCGGCATCTCGGGCTGGGCCACCTCTATGCCCCGAGCACGGGGGCCGAGCATTACGTGCTGAGCGAGCCCTTCGAGACCAACAAGCTGACCAATGACCGCGCGATGTGGGACTACATGGCGCGGCAGCTCGAGGCGCATCCCGAACTGGGCATCGGCGGCCCGAGCCTTCGCTGGCTGCACGAGGCGCTGCGCGAGATGCGGGCGCTGACGCGGCGCCCCTCGCCCGCCCTGCCCTGCCTGACGGTGCTGGGCAGCGACGAGGACATCGTCGATCCGGCCCGCATCCACGACCGCATGGCACGCTGGCCCGGCGGACGGCTCGAAATCGTGCCCGGCGGCCGCCACGAGACGCTGATGGACACGCCCGCCACGCAGGCGCGGCTGTTCGCGATGATCTGCGATTTCTACGACGATCCGGGGAACGGCGCGGCAGCGGCGTGACACACGGGGCCCTGGCGGGTTCTGGCCCGGAGCGGACGTTCGCCACCCTTCACGCGCGGAATCGAGGTGCCGCAGGCACCGCCGCGCGAGCGCCCGACCGCCCGGACGGGCGGGCGCTTCTGCGACGGCGCAAGCAGCGGGAAAAGTCAGAAGTATCTTGCGCCATAAATCGCGTAGCACGAGCGGCGCTGCGCCCACCCGCGGTCGGACGCTCGCGCGGCTCGGCGCATCCTTGCTAACGTCCCCTTCAGGCCAACACCGCACACCGCCCGCGCGCCCCGCGCCCTACCCGTCGGCCTCCACGATCACCCGCTGTTCGCCCAGCCCGTCGATGCGCAGCACCATCTCGTCGCCTGCCTTGAGAAAACGCGGCGGCTTGTGCCCCACGCCCACGCCCGGCGGGGTGCCGGTGGCGATCACGTCGCCGGGCTCCAGCGTCATGATCCCGCTCAGGTAGGCCACGATCTCGGCCACGCCGAAGATCATCCGCCCGGTGTTGCCGGTCTGCATCCGCTCGCCGTTCACCTCGGTCACCAGATCGAGCGCCTGCACGTCGCCCACCTCGTCGGGCGTCACCAGCCAGGGCCCCACCGGCGCGAAGGTGTCGCAGCTCTTGCCCTTGGTCCACTGCCCCGAACCCTCGAGTTGCAGCGCGCGCTCCGACACGTCGTTGACGATGGTGTAGCCCGCCACATGCGCCAGCGCCTGCGCCCGGTCGACGTATTTCGCGCGCCGCCCGATGACGATTCCCAGTTCGACCTCCCAATCCGTCTTGGCCGAGCCGCGCGGCATCACCACCGGATCGTTGGGGCCGCCGAGCGCGGTCAGCGCCTTGAGGAACACCACCGGCTCGTCCGGCGGCTCGGCCCCCAACTCGGCAGCGTGATCGCTGTAGTTGAGCCCGATCCCCACCAGCTTGCCGATCCCGCCCACCGGCGGCCCCAGCCGGGGCGCGCCCGGCACAAGCGGCAGCGCCTCGGGGTTGAGCCGGGGCAGCGCGCCCAGCACCTCGCCCGCGAGATCGGGCACCACGCCCGACAGGTCCCTCAGCCGTCCCTCCGAATCGAGCACGGCGGGGCGCTCCTGCCCCCGATCCCCAAAGCGTGCAAACCGCATGACATCCCTCCTGTTCCGCAGTCGCGGGCAGAATAGACGGCGGGCGGGGCTGTGCAAGGGCGCGGCGCGGCCTATCATCGCGGCATGGTCCTGCGCGTCACCTCCCACGGCCTCTATTGCGAGGCGGGCGATTTCTATATCGACCCGTGGCGCCCGGTGGCACGGGCGCTGATCACCCACGGCCATGCCGATCATGCCCGCGACGGGCATGGGGCCTATCTCGCCACCGATCTGGCCGCCCCGGTGATGCGCCACCGGCTGGGGGACATCACGCTCGACACCATCCGCTACGGCGAGGCGCGCCAGATCGGCGATGCGCGCGTCTCGTTCCACCCGGCGGGCCACGTCCCCGGCTCGGCGCAGATCCGGGTGGAGGTGGCGGGCGAGGTCTGGGTCGTCTCGGGCGATTACAAGCTCGAGGCCGATCCCCTCTCGACCCCGTTCGAGCCGCTGCGCTGCCATCATTTCATCTCCGAATGCACCTTCGGCCTCCCGGTCTTCGACTGGCCCGACCCGGCGGAGGTGGCGCAGGATATCAACGCATGGTGGGCTGCGAACGCGGCCGAAGGGCGATTTTCCCTGCTCGGCGCTTATGCACTGGGCAAGGCGCAGCGCGTGCTGATGATGCTCGACCCCTCTATCGGCCCGATCCTCACCCATGGCGCGATCGAGGCCACCAACGCGGTGATGCGCGCACAAGGCATCGCCCTGCCGGACACCCACCACGTCACCCCCGAGACCGAGTTGCGCAGCATGCGAGGCGCGCTGGTCATCGCCCCTCCCGGCGCGCTTGCAGGGCCATGGGCACGGCGGTTCCGCCCGGCCTCCACCGGATTTGCCAGCGGCTGGATGCGGCTGCGCGGCGTGCGCCGCAGGCGCGCGGCGGATCGCGGCTTCGTGCTGTCGGATCACGCCGATTGGGCGGGCCTCAACCGCGCCATTGCCGAGACCGGGGCTGAGACCGTCCACGTCACCCACGGCTATACCGAGATCTTCGCGCGCTGGCTGACCGAGCAGGGCTACGACGCCCGCGTGTTGCGCACCGAGTTCACCGGCGAGACGCTCGATGACGGGGCCGAGACATGAAGGACTTCGCCGCGCTCTTCGCCACGCTCGACCAGACCACGCGCACCAACACCAAGGTCGCCGCGCTGGCCGGGTATTTCCGCACCGCCCCCGAACCCGACCGCCTCTGGACCATCGCGCTCTTCTCGGGCCGCCGCCCGAAACGCGCCATCACCACCACCCGGCTGCGCGAATGGGCCGCCGAGCGCGCGGGCATCCCGCTTTGGCTCTTCGAGGAAAGCTACCCCATCGTGGGCGATCTGGCCGAGACCATCGCCCTCGTTCTGCCCCCGCCCTCCACCACCCACGACGCCAGCCTCGCCACTTGGATCGACCGCCTGCGCGCCCTGAAAGACGCCGAGGACGAGACGCGGAAAGAGCAGGTGCTGGCGGCATGGGAGGGGCTGACGCCGCTGGAACGGCTCGTGTTCAACAAACTGCTCACCGGCGGCTTCCGC
>CAJXKX010000171.1 GCA_913055965.1 uncultured Roseovarius sp. | reverse complement strand
CTGGTCCACGCGCGAACTGCGCAAGCGCCGGGCGCAGATGCAGATCGTGTTTCAGGATCCGTTCGGCAGCCTTTCCCCCCGGATGAGCTGCGTGCAGATCATCGCCGAGGGGCTGGGCGTGCACGGCAATCCCGGCGGGCGGCCCGAGCGCGATCTGGTCGCCGAGGTGATGGAGGAGGTCGGGCTCGATCCGGCCGCGATGGATCGCTACCCGCATGAATTCTCTGGCGGTCAGCGGCAGCGCATCGCGATTGCCCGCGCGATGATATTGCGGCCCCGTCTGGTGGTGCTGGACGAGCCGACAAGCGCGCTCGACATGACGGTGCAGGTGCAGATCGTGGATTTGCTGCGCGACCTGCAGGTGAAATACGGGCTGGCCTACCTGTTCATCAGCCACGATCTGGCGGTGGTGCGGGCGATGAGCCATCGGGTGCTGGTGATGAAGGACGGCGATATCGTCGAGGCGGGGGAGGCCGAGGCGCTGTTTTCCGCGCCGCGCACCGACTATGCGCGCACGCTGCTCGCCGCGGCGCTGGACGGGCGCGCGCCGAAGGCGGCGGGCTGAGGGGGGCCGGTCGCGGCCCCGTCAGATCGCCGAACTGTGCCCCTGTTCGTCCATCTCGTAGGCGTCGATCCGGCGCGCGATCATGCGGGTGAGCGGGCGCGCCTCGTGGGGAATGGAAAGGCCGCTCTCGTCGAGTGTCAGGTGCCCGTCGAAGGCCCGCGCCACGTCGGAGAGGATTGCCCGGAGCGCGCGGTCCGCGATCCCGAAATCGCGCGCGATCTCGTCCGCGTCGATGCGGAAGTCGCACATCAGCGCCTCGATCATCCGGCCGCGCATCCGGTCCTCGTCAGAGAAGACATGGCCGCGCGTGGTCGAGAACCGGCCCTCGCGGATCGCCGCCGTGTGCGCCCCGGTGGCAGGGGCATTCTGCGCGTAGCCTTGCGGAAAGCGCGAGATCGAGGACGCACCGAGGCCGATCAGCACATCGGACGTGTCGTCGGTATAGCCCTGGAAATTGCGGCGCAGGCGTCCGGCCTTTTGCGCCACGCTGAGGCCGTCGTCGCGCGTCGCGAAATGGTCGATGCCGATCTCGTCGTAATTGTCCCAGAGAAACAGCCGCCGGGCGGTCTCGAAGAGTGCGAGGCGTTCCTGTGGGGTGGGCAGGGCGTCCGACGGGATCATCTGCTGGCGTTTGGCCATCCACGGAACATGCGCGTAGCCGTAGAGCGCGACGCGGTCGGGGTTGAGCGACAGAAGCTTCTGCACGCTCTCGGTCATTCGTGCGCGGGTCTGGTGCGGCAGCCCGTAGAGGATGTCGGCGTTGAGGCTGGCCACGCCGCGGGCGCGGATTTCCTCGGCCGCCTCGCGGGTGATGTCGTAGCTTTGCAGGCGGCCGATCGTCTTTTGAATGTCGTCGTCGAAATCCTGCACCCCGATCGAGGCGCGGTTCATGCCCGCCGCGGCCAGAGCGTCGAGGCGCGGGCCGTCGATCTCGTTGGGGTCGATCTCGACCGAGAATTCGGTCGTGTCGGTAAAAGGCGCGATGTCGCGAATCGCCCCGGCGAGATCGGTCATCATCGCGGGTTGCAGCAGGGTCGGCGTGCCGCCGCCCCAGTGCAGCCGCGACAGCCGCACGCCCGAAGGCAGCAACCGGCCCAGCATCGCGATCTCGGCCTTGAGCGTTTCGAGATAGGCGATCACCGGCGCATCGCTCTGCGTGCCCTGCGTTCGGCAGGCGCAGAACCAGCACAGCCTGCGGCAGAACGGGACATGGACGTAGAGCGACACCTCCGATCCCTCGGGGATGGCGCCGATCCAGTCGGTGAAGTGACCGGGACCCACCGAGCGGCCGAAATGCGGCGCGGTCGGATAGCTGGTATAGCGGGGGACCTTGGCGTCAAAAAGACCCAGGCGGGCGAGTTCGGTTTGCGTATCCATGATTCAAAGTTTACAGTTCGTGGGTGTAAGCTCCTTGACCCAGATCAAGCGATGGATGGCAAAGTGGCGATCAGCGAGAAAATCGCGCAAAGCGCGCATGTGGACTGCGGCGACTGTCCGATCCGGCATCGTGCGGTCTGTGCGCGGTGCGAGGCGGACGAGCTGGAACTGCTCGAGCAGATCAAGTATTACCGCAATTTCGAGGCGGGGCAGACGGTTATCTGGTCCGGCGACCAGATGGATTTCGTCGCCTCGGTCGTGTCGGGCATCGCCACGCTCACGCAGACGATGGAGGACGGGCGCACGCAGATGGTGGGCCTGCTGCTGCCCAGCGACTTCGTGGGCCGTCCGGGGCGCGAACGCGCCAGCTATGACGTGGTGGCGACCACCGACATGGTGATGTGCTGTTTCCGCCGCAAACCGTTCGAACAGATGATGGTGCGCACGCCCCATATCGCGCAGCGCCTGCTGGAGATGACGCTCGACGAGTTGGACGCGGCGCGCGAGTGGATGCTGGTGCTGGGCCGCAAGACCGCGCGCGAGAAGATCGCCTCGCTCATCGCGATCATCGCGCGGCGCGATGCGGCGCTGTCGATGCAGGGCACGCGCGGGCCGCTCGTTCTGGACCTGCCGCTCACGCGCGAGGCGATGGCGGATTACCTCGGTCTGACGCTCGAGACGGTGAGCCGTCAGGTTTCAGCGCTCCGCAAGGACGGGGTGATCTCGCTCGAGGGCAAGCGCCGCGTCACCATCCCCGACATGGGCCGTCTGCTCGAAGAGGCGGGCGACGACAGCGACGGCGGGATGCTGGTCTGAGGCGGGTGCGCTGACGCGATCGTGAAGCCGCGTCGGCACGCGGTCCGTTCAACGTAGCCGGAACACGTCATAGATTTCCATCCGCAGGAGCCGGATGGAGCGCACCCATGACGAAGACACGCAAGCCCCGCAACGCAACGCGGTCCGCGCGGAAGACCGCGCCTGTCGGGACGGTGTCGCGCCGCTCGGTGCTGGGCCGCATCGGGATCGGGGCGGCGGGTCTTGTCGCGCTGGGCGGGGCCGGTGTCTGGGGGGTGGGCCATGTGCAGGCGATCCAGGCCGAGCACGACCTGAGCCGGCTGGGGCAGGGCGTGCCGGTGGTGGTGCAGGTGCACGATCCGCAATGCCCGGTCTGCAATGCGCTGCAGGACGAGACGCGCGCTGCGCTGCGCGGGTTCGAGGAAAGCGAGGTGCTGTATCTCATCGCCAATATCCGCACGGCGGAGGGCACGGATTTCGCCGCGCGTCACGGCGTGCCGCACGTGACGCTGCTGCTGTTCGACGGCGCGGGCCATCTGCGCGAGACGCTGCGGGGGCCGCAGCGCGCGGATGCGCTGCGGCCCGCCTTTGCCCGGCTGGCGCGGCAGGGCTGACGCGTTGCGCCCCGGCGCTCAGTGCGCCATGAAGACTGGCACGCTGGCCTGCTCCAGCATGTAGCGGGTCGCGCCGCCGAAGATCGCCTCGCGGAAACGCGAATGGCCGTAGGCCCCCATCACCACCATGTCGGCATCCATGTCGGTCACATGGCGCAACAGCACGTCCGAGACCCGCGGCATCGAGCGCGACAGCACGTCGATCTCCGTCCTGACGCCATGGCGCGAGAGATATTGCGCGATCAGCCCTCCGGGGTCGGAGCGATTGGGCCCGTGCATCGGCGGGTCGATCACCGTGACATGCACGGTATCGGCCATCCGCATGAGCGGCATGGCCGCGCGCGCGGCGGCGAGCGACTCGCTGCTCTCGTTCCAGCCAAGAAGGATGCGCCGCGGCTTTGGGGCCGGGGCACCGCCCGCGGGGGCGACGAGCACCGGGGTGCGGCCTTCGAAGAGCGCCGATTCGGTCACCGCCTCGAGTTCGGCCCCGCGCCCCGCGCCATAGGGCTGCGGCAATGTGACCAGATCCGAGAACCGGGCCCGCGCGGCGACATGCCGGCCGATATCTGCAAGCTGCGCCACGCCCATTTCGGAGCCCCATCGGATCGAGGCCTTGTCCAGCCGCGCGCGCGCCAGACGGTCGATCTCTTCGGCCTCTTCCTGCGCCCGGCTGATCGTCTCCTGAAGCACGACGGCGCTGGCACCGGCGTAGTAATAGCCGGTCTGGCTGCGGTCCACGCCCAGGCACAGCGCATCGAGATGGGCGTCGTTGGCCTCGGCCACGGCGATGGCATGGGTGAGGGTTTCGTCGACCAGCGCCGGGTCGGTGAGGACCGTGAAAAGGCTGTTGTAGGTCATCGTGCATTTCCCCTGAATTCGCTTCGATATGCGCAGATTAGGGGCAACAGGGTGCAGGGCGCATTGACGCGGATCAAGCCTTGGAGCCGGCGGTTTTGACACAGATCAAGGTTTGTTGACTCAACCCCTCGCATTAAGAGACCAGTCAAACGCGCGCGCGCCGGTCCTGGTGACTCGCGTGGTCGAAGACGAAGGGACGCAACATGACGAATTACATAAAGCTGATCGCGCTGGGCCTGATCACGCTCTTCGCGTTGATCGCGGCGAACTATGCGCGCGATCTGGCCTACCTGGTCAACGCCCTGACGGTGGCGCTGGTCTCGGGTGGCCTTTTCCTGTGGGTGCTGCGGCACACCGACGAGCCGGAAACCAGGGTCGATCTTTCCGGGGAATACATGGACGGTGTCGTGCGCGCCGGGGTCATCGCGACCGCCCTCTGGGGCGTCGTGGGCTTTCTCGCGGGCACGTTCATCGCATTTCAGCTGGCGTTCCCGGGGCTCAATTTCGAATGGGCGCAGGGCTATGCCAATTTCGGGCGGTTGCGTCCGCTCCATACCTCGGCGGTGATCTTCGCCTTCGGCGGCAACGCCCTGATCGCCACGTCGTTCTACGTGGTGCAGCGCACGAGCGCCGCGCGGCTCTGGGGCGGCAATCTGGCGTGGTTCGTGTTCTGGGGCTATCAGCTTGTGATCGTGCTCGCGGCCACCGGCTATCTGCTGGGTGCCACGCAGTCCAAGGAATACGCCGAGCCTGAATGGTACGTGGACTGGTGGCTCACCGTGGTCTGGCTGGCCTATCTCGCGGTGTTCCTGGGCACCATCGTCAAGCGCCGCGAACCGCATATCTACGTCGCCAACTGGTTCTACCTGTCGTTCATCATCACCGTGGCGATGCTGCACGTGGTCAACAACCTCAGCATCCCGGTCTCGATCTGGGGCTCGAAGTCGGTGCAGGTGTTCTCGGGCGTGCAGGACGCGATGGTGCAGTGGTGGTACGGCCACAACGCCGTGGGCTTCTTCCTGACCGCCGGGTTCCTGGGCATGATGTATTACTTCGTGCCGAAACAGGCCGAACGTCCGGTGTTCAGCTACAAGCTGTCGATCATCCACTTCTGGGCGCTGATCTTCATCTATATCTGGGCCGGTCCGCACCACCTGCATTAC
>CAJXKX010000170.1 GCA_913055965.1 uncultured Roseovarius sp. | reverse complement strand
ACGCGGATGAGCGTCACCGATCAGGCCGGGTTCGAGCAGGTGCGCGCCTGGCTGAGCCAGCGCTGCGGATTCAGCTTTCCGCCGCACAAGTCGGACCTGCTGCGCCAGCGCATGGGGCGGGTTCTGCGGCGCTTCGAGATGGCCGACCTCAACCAGCTGGCGCGCGAGCTGACCCTCGTGGGCGCGCAGGAGGTGCAGCTTGCGGTGATGCACGCGGCCTCGATCAACCATACCTATTTCTTCCGCGAGCCCGAGGTGCTGGACAGGTTCGCCGACACCGCCCTGCCGACCTTTCAGGACCGGTTCGAGTTCCGTATCTGGTCGGCCGCCTGTTCGACCGGGGAAGAGGCCTATACCATCGCCATCATGCTGGCCGAGCGGCTGTCGCCGCAGGTGCTGCGGCGGGTCAGCATCCTGGGCTCGGATATCAGCGCGCCGGTGGTCGAGCGCGCCGAACTCGGGGTGTTCCCCAGCCGCCAGTTCGCGCAGACTGATCCGCGCCTCGTGCAGCGCTGGTTCGAGCCGACCGGGATCAACCAGTATCGTGTCAAACCCGAACTGCGCGACGTCTGCACCTTCCGGCGGATGAACCTCAAGGCGACGCCCTATCCCTTCAGCCGCCCGTTCCAGGCGGTGTTCTGCCGCAACATCCTCTATTATTTCGACCGCGCCGATCAGGCGGCGACGGTGCGCGCGCTTTATGACGTGGTCGAGCCGGGCGGCTGGCTGGTGACGTCGGTGACCGAATCGATCCGCCATCTCGGATCGCTGTGGGAGCCGGTGGCGACCGGTCTCTACCGGAGGGCACCGTGATGGCCGCGCCTGTCCGTGTCCTGGTGGTGGACGATTCGCAGGTGTTCCGGCGCTTCCTGTCGCGGGCGCTGGCCGCCGATCCGATGATCGAGGTGGTCGGCGAGGCGATGAGCGCCGAGGAGGCGCGCGACCTTGTCGGCAAGGCCCGGCCCGACGTGATCACGCTCGATCTCGAGATGCCGGGGCAGGGCGGGCTCATGTTCCTGCGCAAGCATGCCGCGCGGCTGCGCATTCCCACGATCGTGATCTCTTCGCAGACCCAGAGCGGGGCCCGGATCAGCATCGAGGCGCTGGAGGCGGGGGCGGTCGACGTGCTGCCCAAGCCGCGCGGGCTGGCACCGGGCACGCCCAACCACGTGGCGCTCGGCGATATCGCAGAGCGGGTCAAGGCGGTGGCGCGCGCCCGCGTGCGCGGCCGGGACATTGTGTCCCCGCCGGTGCGCCCCGCGGCGCGCGTGGCGGCGGCCCGCGACTGGATGATCGCGCTCGGGGCCTCGACCGGGGGCGTGCAGGCGCTGGGCACGGTGTTGCAGGCGATGCCCGCGGGCTGCCCGCCGATCGTGATCGTGCAGCACATGCCCGAGGGTTTCACCGACGCCTTCGCGCGGCGGCTCGACCTCAGCTGCGCGATCGACGTGCGCGAGGCGCGGGCGGGCGATGCGCTGCGCCCCGGGCTGGCGCTGATCGCGCCGGGCGGGGCGCGCCACATGGTGCTTGCGCGGGATGCAACGGGCACGCTCTGCGTCGACCTGGTGGCGGGCGATCCGGTCTGTTTCTCGATCCCGTCGGTCGATGTGCTCTTTGCCTCCGCCGCGCGCGCGGCCGCGCCGAACCTGAGCGGCGCGGTGCTGACCGGCATGGGCAGCGACGGGGCCGAGGGGCTCCATGCCATGCGCCTGGCGGGCGCGCAGACCTTTGCGCAGGACCAGGCCAGCTCGGTGATCTACGGCATGCCCGCCCGCGCATGGGAGCGCGGCGGCGCGCTCGAACAGGTGCCGCTCGACCAGGTGGCGGCACGGCTGCTGGCCTCGGTTGGCACGACATCTGCACAGGCGGCGAGACACGGCGCGGCCGACCCACGACTGACCCAGAAAGGAGTCTGACGATGACCCAGACACATCCCGCCGACGCGCAGCCGCCCCGGACGGAGGTGCAGCCCGAACCCTCGGATTCGATCGAGACCATGTACCTGACCTTCCCGGTGGGTGACGAGCTCTATGGCGTCTCCATCGGGCTGGTGACCGAAATCGTCGGCCTGCAGAAGATCATGCAGGTGCCCGACGTGCCGCATTACATCAGGGGCGTGATCAACCTGCGCGGCAAGGTCATCCCGCTGATGGACGTGCGGCTGCGCTTCGGCATGGCCGAGAAGGATTATGACGACCGCACCGTGGTGATCGTGCTGCAGGTCGATGATGCGCCGGTTGGTCTTGTCGTGGACGGGGTCAACGAGGTGCTCGACATCCCCGACAGCCAGATCGACCGCGCCAACGGCTTCTCGGGCAGCGACAGCCGCAACCTCGTGATGGGGCTGGGGCGGCTGGAGGATCGCGTCGCGATCCTGCTCGACGTCAACCTGCTGCTCGAGGCGGGCGAGGTGATCCTGCCCGATCTCGCCGAGGCCTGATCCATGACCCGGAGAGCCCCGCGCACCCCCCCGAATTCCCCGGCCCGCACAGCCCCGCAGCCGGATGCCCCCACCCCAGAGACCCAGCCGGTTACCCCCGCCGGTGCCAGTGAAAGGAAAGAGACGATGACTAATGAAAAGAAAGATAACCAGTTGTTGAGTGGCGCGGCCTTCCTCGACAACATGACCCCTGCTGACCTTCTTGGATCGCTTGGAAATCCAATTATGGTAGCTGACTCAGACTATAATATCGTTTACTGCAACGAAGCTGCGTTTGCGATGTTCTACAGGTTGGAGGACGATATTCGTTCTGACTTGCCGCATTTTCGCGCGCGCGAAGTGATTGGTAAGAATGTCGATATTTTCCACAAGAACCCGCATTATCAGCGGAGTATTATGGATAATATGACGCGCCCACACCTCGGCTCATTTCGTATCGGAAAGGTATCTCTGCAATTTACTGCAACACCTGTTTTGGACGATGGCAACAAAAGCAAGCTTGTGCTTGTGGAGTGGCGTGATGTCACGGACCGTGATCGGATGGACGCACAGAACAAGCTTTCGCAGGACCAATTCAGTCTCTTGCTTGAAAATCTGGAGCACATGGCAAACGATCATGAGCTTGGCGAGATTGACACATTTATTGACCCCGAGAAATTTGAATTGGAAGCCGTAAGAAAGGCGGCAATCGCCATCAATGAGATGGTCATTTCACATATCAAAACAAAGAAAATGGCGCTTTCCGTT
The DNA here is from genome assembly GCA_913055965.1 of uncultured Roseovarius sp. Classification (GTDB taxonomy): domain Bacteria; phylum Pseudomonadota; class Alphaproteobacteria; order Rhodobacterales; family Rhodobacteraceae; genus Roseovarius. Next base: position 2,209 of record CAJXKX010000170.1, on the reverse strand, counting down.
GTCGAAAAATTCGGTGAGGGTGACTTTGATGTGCCATTTCCAAAGTTGCCGGGCAAGAAGATCTTCGTGAATACGAGTATCGAAAAAGTGCGAGAGAATGTCCGAAGCGTGGTTAATGAAGTTCGTCGCTTGTCGGACTCCATCGTCGCGGGCAATCTCGATGTGCAGGCCGACCTGTCCAAGTTCAAGGGCGAATACCGTATCGTGGTGGAATCCTTCGAACAGGCCTTCGGCAGCCTCAACACCGCCTTCAGCGTCATCTCCGAACAAATCGAGCAGGTGTCGGCGAGCGTGGGCCAGGTGGCTCATGCCAGCCAGGTGCTCTCGACCAACAGCCAGGTCGCCTCGGCCTCGGTCGAGGAGGTATCTTCCTCGGTCAACCAGACCGATCAGCAGCTACGCGCCAATGCCGAGGCGAGCGAGAAGGCCGCCGAATTCGTCGGCAGCGCGGTGGGGCTCGCGGATCGCGGCGCCGACAAGATCAAGGACATGGTCACCGCCATGCATGGCATCAAGACCTCGTCGCAGGACATCGCCAAGATCATCAAGGTGATCGACGAGATCGCGTTCCAGACCAATCTCCTGGCGCTCAATGCCGCGGTCGAGGCGGCGCGCGCGGGCCAGCACGGGCGCGGTTTCGCCGTGGTCGCGCAGGAGGTGCGCAACCTCGCCGGACGCTCTGCCAAGGCAGCGCGCGAAACCTCGGAACTGATCGAGGACGCGTCGAACCGCGTCAATGCGGGCGTGCGCATCGCCGACGAGACCTCGGAGGCCTTCACCGGCATTTCCAGCCAGATCACGAAGGTCAAGGACATCGTCGAGGAGATCGACCGCTCGGGCGCCGAACAGTCGCGCGGCGTGGCGCAGATCTCGCAGGCGATGACCGAGATTTCCAAATCCGCGCTCGATACCAGCCAGCAGGCCGACGAGCTTGCCGCCGGGGCCGCCGAGATGAGCGCCGCGACCGAGCAGATGAAGGACGAGATCAAGCGCTTCAAGCTGCGCAAGACCGCGACGGCGATGCCCTCGGGGGCGTTCGGCGGGCTGACGCCCGAGATGATGGCGCAGATCCAGGCGATGCTCAACGGCAGGTCCAACGGGACCGCCTACCGCAACGGTGCGGGCTCCGCCGATCTCGACGAGCGCGGCTTCCAGGGGTTCTGAGGTGCTGCCGGGCGGCGTGCCGCCCGGCTCCTTCCCGTATAATTCGGAGACTGAACAATGGCTTATAACGTGATGGTCGTGGATGACGCCGCGATGATGCGTCTCTACCTGTCGAGCTTTCTCAACTCCCGCAAGGAGTTCAAGCTGGTCGCGCAGGCCGCCAACGGCAAGGAGGCGCTGGACAAGCTGCCCGACCTGCCCGACCTGCACCTGATCCTGCTCGATATCGAGATGCCGGTGATGGACGGGCTGGAATTCCTGCGGCACGCCAAGCTCAAGACCCGGGCCAAGATCTGCATGCTCTCGTCGGTGACGGTGCAGGGCTCGCCGCTCGCCGCCAAGGCGCGCGAACTGGGCGCGGACGGGGTCGTGTCCAAGCCCTCGGGCACCGTGTCGCACGATCTCGAGGAAAAGACCGGCGACGAGCTGACGCGCGTGATGCGGACGCTGGTCGGGGCCTGAGGGCCGCAACGCAACCCTGCCAGTCGGGTGACACCATGACCGATGAGATGGACGAAATCTGGGCGCTCTACGCCGATGACGGCGGGCAGGCGCTCGACGCCGCCGAGGCCGCGCTCGATGCCCTGCAGGACGGCGAGGACCCGGCGGCGCATGTCGGCGCGCTGTTCCGCGCGGTCCACACGTTCAAGGGCAACAGCCGCGTGCTGGGCCTCGCCAATGTCGAATCGCTGGCGCACCTGGCCGAAGACCTGATCGGGCTGGTGCGCGACGAGGGCGTCGCGCTGACCGGCGAGATCACCGATATCCTGATCCGCACCGGCGACATGCTGCGCGGCATGCTGGAACAGACCGCCGACACCCGCGAGGATGTGGACCCGGCCCTGTCGGAGGGGCTCAAGGACGACCTGCGCGCGCTGATCGGGCGTCTGACCGGGGCGGGCACCGGGGACGAGGGCGGTGCGGAGGACGCGCCCGCGCCGGCTTCGGTCGCAAAGCCCGATGCCCCGGCCGGCCCGGCGCCCCGCCCCGCCGCCGATCCGGCCCCCGGAACCGCAGGGACAGACGATGCGGCGGAAGGCCCCGC